>DATMXT010000270.1:0-2387 GCA_035561375.1 Terriglobales bacterium
TGCTTGTACGCGGGAAGGCCCTGCAGCGCTTTCTCGATGTCGAGCTTCTCCTTGTGCGGGCAGGCGATGATGATGTCAAGCGACACCTGCTCCGACAGGTCCTTCAGCCCGGCGTACTCGGTCAGCCCCACCATGCAGCAGTGGGAGATGGCGTCGCGAAGCGCCTTTGCGGCGGCCTTTGAGACGTCCATGCCGTGCACGTCTACGCCGGTTCCGAATTCCACAAGATAACGTTTTTTCGCCATGGTCAAATCCTCCTTGAAAAGAAGTGCTTTGGGGGCGGGCGGGAACAAATCCCGCCTTGCGCCTTTGGTATAGTATACCATGTGAGGATAGGATATACAAGTCATAATCCCGCCGTGGGGAGGTTCAAATAGAAACCCGCCGGCAAACACATTTTTGCCGGCGGGCTTCTTTCGTAAACACTTATTCGGGATTTTCAAGGGCTCTTGTCAGCCACACCGAGGCGAGGTCCATCGCCTCGTAAAGGCCCGGCTTCACGCTGGTTTTCACTAAGCGGTCTTTTGCCGCCACATCCTCGGCCGTGCGCATGAGCTGCATGGCCACTTTGGTGGCTACGGACTCGCCCTCCACATTCTCGGAGGCCAACACCTGCAGCATGACCACATAGTCGTCGGCCATGTCGCCGTAATAGATGATGTTTCCGCTGCGGACAAAGGGTTTTCCTTTGTATGTCAGGAATTTTTCCGCCAATCCTATTCCCCCTAACTGTCGAGATACGACTTCACCAGTATTTGCAGCAGCTCATCCCGGTCAATCCGGCGGATGAGGCTGCGGGCGTTGTTGTGGTTTGTGATATAGGTCGGGTCTTCCGACAGGATGTAGCCGACGATCTGGTTGATGGGATTGTACCCTTTTTCTTTGAGAGAGTCGTAGACGTCGGTGAGGGTCTTCTTGACCTGCTCCTCCCGCTCCTCTTTGATGGAGAATGTAATTGTATTGTTGTTGCCCGACACTTGTATCACCTCACTTGAAAATAAAGTCGGTTTTCGTATTACTCCCCTATGGGGTTATTGTGGCTATTATACCACGGGGAAAGGTCAAATACAAGGGATGTTCCCAATTTGAACAAAGGGGCAAAAACACGCAAACAATCATTGAAGGGGTCGGCGCTTTGTGTTAAACTGGAAAAAACGTATTTTGGGGGCGCAAAAAATGGGCAAGGGAAGACGGTGCTGGCTCGAAATCGACCTTGGCGCAATTGAGGACAACGTGGCGGCCATCCGCCAAAATTTAAAGCCCGAGACCGCGTTTTTGGCGATTGTCAAGGGCGACGCCTACACCCACGGGGCAAAAGTCGTGGCCAAAACGCTCGACGCGCTCCCCGGCGTCGACTTCTTCGGAGTCGCCTGCTACGACGAGGCGGCCGACCTGCGGGCGGGCGGCGCCAAAAAGCCGATTTTAATTTTGGGGGACACCGACGCCGAATTGGCGCAGGAGATGGAAGCGGGCGACATGGTCCAGTGCTGCTGGTCCATCCGGTACGCGAAAAAGCTCGACGCCGAAATGGCGGGTACCGGCAAAAAGCTCAAAGTCCACATGAAAATCGACTCGGGGCTCAGCCGGCTTGGCATCGTGAATCACGAGGAGGAGGATTTCGCCCCGTCCCTCGAGGAGGCGCGTCAGATGCTCAGGCTGAAAAACCTCGACTTTGAGGGCATTTTCACCCACTTTGCAAAGGCCGAGGACGAGGACCCCTCCTTTACGGATTATCAATATGCCAATTTCATGAAAATGGTGACGGCGATTGAAGCGGCCGGCCACAAATTCAAATACATCCACTGCGACAACTCGGCCGGCGCCGCTTTCCACCCGGACAAGCAGTGCAACATGATTCGCAGCGGCACCTCCCTCTACGGCTACACCCCAAACCTGAAGCGGCCCATTCCCGGCGTCCGCAGGGCGATCCAGTGGCGGGCCGTCATCTCCCAGCTCAAGTGGCTGCGCCCGGGCTCGGTCATCAGCTACGGCTGCACCTACGAGGTCAAGACCCCGGCCCGCATTGCGACGGTCTGCGTCGGCTACGCCGACGGGCTTTTCAGAGAGCTCTCGAACAACTTCGAGGTGCTTGTCAACGGCCGTCGCGCAAAGGGCGTCGGGCGCATCTGCATGGACCAGATGATGATCGACGTCACCGGCATCGAGGGCGTCGAGGAGGGAGACGTCGTCACCCTCTTCGGGGACGACCACGGCGCCCACCTCGACGCGCAGGAGCTGGCGGACCTCCTCGGCAAGTCCCAAATCAACATGATTTCCTACATCACAAAAAGGGTCCCCCGCGTCTATTTCCGGGATGGGAAAGAGGTCGGGGAGACAAACTATTTGAGAATGGTGTAAAAAAAAAGGCCCCCATATGGGGGCCTTTT
>DATMXT010000271.1:0-5324 GCA_035561375.1 Terriglobales bacterium
GGGCGGGGTCGGCCGCTTTTGCGGCAAGGTCGGCGTCATCCGTTTTGGCGCAGGCGGCACAGAGCAGGAGCAGGCACAAAATGAGCGGGATGAGGCGGTTTATTCTCATGGGGGTCACACCCTAACTTTTAGTTTTTCGGCCGCGAAGAAGAGGCCGAAGACGAGAATGTCAATGACGACGATGGAGGCCCCGGTCGGCACCGAGCCGAGATACGAGACCGTGACGCCGGCGAAAAATGAGGCCAGCGACAGGGCGGCCGAGAGCGCGATGGTGGTCAAAAACCGGCGGGTGACCCGCATGGCGGTCATGGACGGGAAGACGATGAGGCTTGAAATTAAGAGCGTGCCCATCATGCGCATGCCGAGCACGACCGTGACTGCCGTGAGCAGCGCGATGACCATGTTGTAGAGCCGCACGTTCGTGCCGGTGGCGGCGGCGAAGGTCTCGTCAAAGGTGACGGCGAAAATGCGGTGGTAAAAGAGGATGTAGAGGATGAGCACCGCCCCCGAGAGCCAGACCGAGAGGGCGACGTCGGCCCGGCTCATGGCGAGGATGGAGCCGAACATGTAGTTGCAGACGTCCGTGTTCATGCCGGTCGTCAGCGACACGGTCATGACGCCGACGGCAAGGGCCCCGCTGCAGAGCAGCGCCGTCGCCGCGTCGCCCTTGACGCGGGAGGAGTCCTTGATTTGAAGCAGCAAAAAGGCGGCCGCGACGCAGACGGGAATGGCGACGGCGAGGGGCGCCGCGTTCATGGCGTAGGCGGCGGCGAGGGCCGCAAAGCCGACGTGGGAGAGGCCGTCCCCGATCATGGAGTAGCGCTTTAAGACAAGGCTTGTGCCAAGGAGCGACGCGCACAGCGAGACGAGGCCGCCCACGATTAAGGCCCGCACTAAAAAGGGGTAGGAGAGCATTTTCGTCAATGTGTTCATCATAGTCAGCACGGCGCGTCACCTCCCGTAAACCTGCGCCCGAGCTCGCTTTGGACATACTCGGCCGTGGGCCCGAAAAAGAGCTGCCGGCTGCCGAGGTGCAGGATGTGGGACGCCTGCTCTATGGCGCCCCGCACGTCGTGCGAGACCATGACGACCGTGATGCCGGCTTTTCGGTTTAAGTTGGCAATGACGCGGTAGAGCTCCGCCGTCATCACGGGGTCGAGCCCCGCGACCGGCTCGTCGAGCAAGAGGAGCTTTTTGGTGGCGCAGAGGGCGCGGGCCAGCAGCACGCGCTGCTGCTGGCCGCCCGACAGGTCGCGGTAGCAGCGCTTTTCAAGGGTCTCGATGCCGAGCGTTTTCAGTTTTTCCTTGGCGTCTTTTTTGTCGGCCCGGCTGTAAAAGGGGCGGGCGCGCAGGCTGTTCAGCCGCCCCGACAGCACGACTTCAAAGACGCTTGCGGGAAAGTCCTTTTGCGCAGCCGTCTGCTGCGGAAGGTAGCCGATTTCGGCGGCTTTGAGGCCGCCCCCTGCCAGGATGCTCCCGGAGGAGGGTTTTTTGAGCGTGAGCAGCCCTTTTAGGAGCGTGCTCTTTCCGGCTCCGTTTTCGCCCACGACGCAGAGGTAATTCCCGGGCTCCACGGTGAAATTGATGTCGGACAAGACCGTGACCCCCTCGTAGGCGAAGGAGACATCCCGGCAGGCGAGCAGGCTCATGTCAGTTCAGGGCCTCCCTCAGCGCTTCGACGTTGCGGTTCATGAATTCGAGGTAGCCAAGGCCCGCCTTGAAGTCGGCGTCGGTGACGTTGTGCACCGCGTTTAAGAGTTCGCTTTTGGCCCCCGTGGCCTCGGCGATGGAGGCGGCCATCTGCTCGTTTGAGAGTTCAATGTGGAAGACGACCGGAATGCCGTCCTCCTTCACCTTGTCGGTGAGGAAGGCGACGGTGGCGGGGTTCGCCTCGGTCTCGGTGGCGCAGCCGGGGAAAGCGGCGTAGTAGGAAAGACCGTACTCCTCGCAGAAATACCTGAAGGGGAACCGGTCGCCGACGATGATCTCCTTGCGCTTGGCGGTGCTGACGACCTCGCGGAAGTCGGCGTCAAGCTGCCGGAGTTTGTCAAGATAGGCCGTTTTGTTGGCTTCAAAGGCCTCCTTGTCGGCCCCCGGGAGTGTGACAAGCGTGTCGCACAGAGCGGAGACGATTTCTCCGGCGTTGACGGGCGAGGTCCAGACGTGCTCGTCGAGCTCCGGGCCCTCCTCCTCTTCGCCGGCCGCCTCTTCCTCTTCTTCTTCGGCCTGCATGCCCTCGACAAGCTCTTCCTCATAGACCTCCACGCAGTCCATGAGCTTAAAGAGGTGCATCGTGCTCTGGTCCATCGACTCAAGGATGCCCTCGACCCAGGCGTCCGACTCGCCGCCGACATAGACGAAGAGGTCGCTGTTTTGAATGGCGAGAATGTCCTGCGGCGTGGGCTCGTAGCTGTGGCTCTCGGCCCCCGGCTTTAAGAGCATGACAATGTCGGCTTTGTCGCCCGTAATCTGGCGGACAAAGTCGTATTCCGGAAAGTTGGTGACGACGACCGAGAGCCGGTCGTCCGCGGGCGGGGTTGTGTTGTCGGCGTTGGCGTCGCCGCTCGTTTTGGCGCAGGCGGCGAGTCCGAAAATGAGCAAAAGGGCCGCGAGGGGCAGGGTAAATTTATTTTTGGACATAAAAATGCCTCCGATCAAGTCATGTGTGTCAAAGAGGGCAAAAGGATAGAATACCCCCTTAATAATTGCACGCAGTCCTTTATTCGGAGAGCTTTACGTTTTGAAGGACAAGGGTTATCGGGTCTGCCCCGGAGTTACGGGGGCGGCCGATATTTCCGGAAAGCAGGGTCGGCGCCGCCCATGCGGCGGCCGCCGCCGCGGGGGCGGCGGCGCGCAGCAGGTTTGAGAGCAGCCGCAGCGTCGCGCAGACGGCGCAGTCGTGCCCGGCGCAGTCGTGGTGGGCCTCTTTTGCGAGGTAGACGAAGGAGAGGGCCATGAAAAGGCAGTAGAGGAGGCAGCAGACGAGGGCCGCGGCCCGCCGGTATTTTGCCGGATGTGTGGTGTGCATGGCCGTCCTCCTTCTCTGTTTGGCGGGCCCGCGCGGGCGGACACCGTCTCTACACAGTTGCGAATCATTTGCAACTCCATGATACACCTGTTTGGGCGCATCGTCAATGCTTGTGTTGCATGGAGGGGGCGAGGCGGCCGCAAAGACATACCTCGTCCCCAAAGTTCATATGATAATTCCAGGAGAAATTGAGGGAGGTGAACCCATTGTTTGAGAATAGGTTTGAGAATATTTTCCGGCGCAGGGAGCCGCGCAAGGAGCGGGGGCAAGGAAATGCGCCCCGGCGCAGGGAGCCCCCGCCGCCGCCGCCCCGGCCCAAGGACTTCGGGCAGGAGCCCTACGTCGTCGACATCGACGCGGCGGTACTGAAAAACGAGGCGTTTCGCACGGCGCTGTGGACCGGCAAGCACCTGCAGCTGACGCTGATGAGCATCCCGCCGGGCGGCGACATCGGGCTTGAGATGCACCCGTCGACCGACCAGTTCCTGCGCGTCGTGCAGGGCAAGGGGCTGGTGCTCATGGGCACCCTGAAAGACCGGCTCGGGTTTGAGCAAAAAGTCGGGGAGGGGGACGCCATTTTGATTCCGGCCGGCTGCTGGCACAACGTCATCAACACCGGCCGCAGGCCCATGAAGCTCTATTCGATTTACGGCCCGCCGCAGCACCCCAAGGGGACCGTCCACCGCACGAAGAGCGAGGCGCTGGCGGCCGAGGAGGGGCACCACTGACAAAAGGAAACACCGCCGCGCCTTGTTGTAAGGCGCGGCGGTGTTTGTTTGCGGCTTATTTGCTGCGGGGCAGGAGGGCGCTCTTTTGCACCGGCAGCCACACCTCGCAGCGGTAGTCCGGCGCCGTTTGGTCCCCCTCGAAATAGACCTCGATGTCGGGGGCATTTGCGTACTCGTACCCGGAGGCCGGCAGCCACTCGGCCACGATGCGCTTTTGCAGCGTCTGGATGGCCTGCGGCATCGCCCCGACGCAGGGGAAGACGGCCCAGGCGCAGGCGGGGACAAGCGCCGACGCCATGCCCTCCGGCGGCTCGCAGTCGCTTGCGACGGCGATGTAGTAGTCGAAGTCCTCGCCGTTCATGCACATACTGACCCCGAGAATGGCGGCCGGCTCGCGCGCCATGAGGGGAAAGAGCTTCATAAAGTTTCCGTTTTGTACGGTCTCGGCCCAAAACTTCGGCACTTTGGCGAAGCTCTCCTCGAGGTTCATTTGAAAGTGCTTTGCGAATCCGACGATGCGAAACGCCTCTTTTTTCTCGATGCGATAGTCCATCGCTTCTTCTCCTCTGATGACAATTTTGAAGCTGATGGGCGGATAGGCCTTGAGGGTGATGCCGTCTTGCCTCGCGGTGGAGGGGGCGACGCCGTGCACGCTTTGAAACGCGCGGTTGAAGGCGGTGGGGGAGTCGTACCCGTATTTAAGCGCGAGGTCGACGATTTTCTCGTTTCCCCCCGCAAGGTCGGCCGCGGCTCTCGACATCTTCCTGCGGCGGATGTACTCGGACAGCGGCACCTCGGCCAGATACGAGAACATCCGCTGAAAGTGAAAGGGGGAGCAGCAGGCGAGCTGCGCCGCGCGGGCGAGGTCAAATTCCGCGATGTTCGCCTCCAGATAGGTCATTGCGCCGTTGAGTCTCTCAAGCCATTCCATTTTGTCAGCTCCTTGTGCCGATTGTATCGCATGAGGGGCGTGGCTGTCCTCTCGTTTTGTGCACGAAATTGCGAGGTGGGGGAGAAGCTGCCGCTGCGGGAAAAAAGTCATTTGTCGCCTCGGCTGCGGACTTTCGGTTTGATGAGGTCATAGCTGCGCGCAATTTGCCGCAGCAGCTCGGCTTCCGGCACGTCCGAGCAGAGGGTCACGGTGTTCCAGTGGACTTTGTTCATATGGTATGCGGGCGTGACGCCGGCATACGCGCGGCGCAGGAAGTCGGCCTCAAACGGCTCGCACTTGAGGTTGACGCAAAGCTGGCCGCCCCGCTCGTAAATGAGGGCGAAGGACTTTTTGTTTGCGCGATGGCGCATGACGGTCCAGGCGCCGGCGTCCGCGGCGTCGTCAAACGGGTAGTCCTCGTAGGCGGCGGGGAAGGTCAGGCAGTGGTTGATGAGCTCCTGCCGGGTCATGTGCCGCACCTCCTGTGGGCGTTTTTGAGGGGGCCGCGGGATGAACCAATCATACCATGAATGGGGTGTGTTTTCCATATGGGTATGCGCAAAAAGACCCCGGCATGCGCCGGGGCGAGTGTGCGCCGTGAGTGGGGTGACGGGGTGCAGCGGTGTGTTTTTTGGGG
>DATMXT010000272.1:0-3768 GCA_035561375.1 Terriglobales bacterium
CGGCGTGCGGGAAATTCCGGAGGACCCCGTCACCGTCAAGCTCGACGGTATGATGGTGCGCCCCGAAGGGGAGAGCTACGCCACCTTCACCATCGACGGGGTGACGGCGACCCTGGTCGAAGGGGATTACATCGGCGACTACCAGGTCGACAGCATTGCGGAAAACGGCGTGACCCTGACCGTTCAGGGCGTGGGCGTCACCCTGACCCTTGAAAACAACAAGCTGAGCCTTTTGGGAGACGGACAATGAAAAGGATTTTTGCGCTCATATTGGCAAGCGCGCTGCTGCTCCTGCTGTTGCCTTTAGGCGGCCTTGCCGCCGAGACCTACACCGTGCAGTCGGGGGACTCGCTTTGGACAATCGCCAGAAGATACAACACGACGGTCGCAAAACTCCTCGAGCTCAACGGGCTGTCCGAGAACGCCACCCTCAGAATCGGACAGGTGCTCAAAATCGAGTCGGGGGAGCCCGAAGAGCCCCCGGAGGAGGAACCCCCGGCGGAGACGCCGCCGGAGGAGCCCGAAACGCCTGCCGACAGCGGCGGGTATCCGGTCATCCCGCCCCCTATCGGCCAGCTCTTCATTCAGCGGGGGGCCTACACCCCGCCCGAGGGCGAGCGGGAGACGCTCGCCGGTATTTCCGGCGCGACTTCCTTCGTGTCGGACGCCGTCATTAAAATCACCCCCGAAAGAGAAGACCTCATCTCCATCAACTACCGCGACGTCGACATCCGGGACATCATCTCCCGCATCGGAGTCGTGAAAAATATGCAGGTGCTCTACTTTGGAGAGCCGGTCAAGGTGACGGCGGCGGCCTCGGTGGTCACGCCGCTCAAAGCGCTTGAAGCGGTGCTCGAGGCGGCCGGCGGCATGACTTATCTGCTGGACGGCGACGTCATTTTAGTGGGGCCAAGCAGCCTGCTCATCAGCACCTTCCCGTATTCCGACGTCGTCACCCACCGGGAACTCGACGCCATCACGGCCGAGGAGCTGCGGACGGTGGCCGACATGATGGGCATTGAATACACCTCCATCACCGAGGAGGACGGCGAGGCCGAGCTTGTGGCCACCCCCCGCAATCTGGCGAGGCTTCTCATGATTGCCGACAGTCTCGACGACGCGGACAATCTCGGCGGCGGCCCGCTGCAGCTCGAGGAGCTGACCCTGACCAACATCACCGGCCAGCAGTATCTGCGGCTGCTTGAAAAGTTCGGCGTCGAGCAGGGCGCCGTCTACGGCTTTGCCGACACCCACAAGGTCTACCTTTCGGGTTCGGTTGAGCATCTCGCCGACCTGCGCAAAATTGCGGCCGCTTTCGACGCGCCGCAAAACGCCAGAATCGTCAAGGACACCGACGGAATTCTCGCCATGCCCTGCCAAATTACGGTGGCCGACCCCGCGGAGGTGGAGCGCAAAATTGAGAGCTGCGGCATCGCCTTCAACATCCTTACGCTGTCGGACGGCCGGCACACCCTCTACGCCATCGGCGCCCACACGGAGGCCGCCCTCGCCGTCGACATCGCGGCCGAGCTCGACGGGGAGGACACCAAGCTCACGGTGGTGGCCAAAGATTCCACGACCGCGGCCCTGACCAAGCTGCGGGACGCCATCGTCAAGGCGACCGACCTCAAGGCGGCACAGTTTACGGTCACGCCAAACCTCGGGGCGGATGAGGCGGTCTATTATCTCTACTGCGTGACGACGGCAGCCGAGGCCGAGCAGGCGGGCCCCTATATTCAGGTGAACTAACAAATACAAATGACAGTCGGGCCGGCGGTACTCCGCCGGCCCGTTTACCCAGAAAATCTGCCCTGTGTGGTATACTACACGGAGCACTTGAAAGGAGGGGGCCCCTTGCCGGAATTTCTCCCCATCTCAAAAGCGGACATGGAGTCCCGCGGCATCGACCGGCTGGACTTTGTCTTTGTGACGGGCGACGCCTATGTCGACCACCCGAGCTTCGGCACCGCCATCATCGCGCGGGTGCTCGAGGCGGACGGCTACACGGTCGGCATTCTTTCGCAGCCCGACTGGCGGCGCCCCGAGGCCTTTCTGGCGCTCGGGCTGCCCCGGTATGCCTTTCTGGTGGGCTCGGGCAACATTGACTCCATGGTCAACCACTATACCGCCGCCCGCCGCCGCCGCTCGGAGGACGCCTACACCGAGGGCGGCGCCCCCGGCCGCCGGCCCGACCGGGCGGTCATCGTCTATTCAAACGCCATTCGGGCGGCCGCCCCAGGCGTTCCGGTCGTCATCGGCGGCATTGAGGCCTCGCTGCGCCGGTTCGCCCACTACGACTACTGGGACGACGCGGTGCGCCGCTCGGTTTTGCTCGACAGCGGCGCCGACATTCTGGTCTACGGCATGGGGGAGACCCCCATCCTTGAGGTCGCGGCCCGGCTTGCGGCCGGAAAACCTTTGGACGACATCCGCGGCACCGCCGTCCGGGTGCCCTATCCGGTGGGGGACGGCATTCTGCTGCCGGACTTCGATACGGTTCGGCAAAATAAAAAGGCCTATATGTCGGCCACCGTCACCCAGTACAGAGAGCAGGACGCCCTGCGGGGCAAGCCCCTCTATCAACAGTACGGCACCGTTTTCATCAAGCAAAATCCGCCTGCCCCGCCGCTGGCTCAGGCTGAGTTTGACCGGGTCTACGAGCTGCCCTACTGCTACGCCCCCCATCCCTCCTACACAAAGGGGGTGCCGGCCATCGAGGAGGTGGCGTTTTCCATCATCCACAACCGCGGCTGTTTCGGGGCCTGCTCTTTTTGTGCCCTGACGCTGCACCAGAGCCGCGTCGTCACCTCCCGCAGCCACGACAGCGTAGTGCGGGAGGGGGCCGCCATGACAAAGCGGCCCGGCTTTAAGGGCTACATCCACGACGTCGGCGGCCCCACCGCCAACTTCCGGCAGCCCGCCTGCAAAAAGCAGCTGACCGAGGGCGTCTGCCCCGACAGGCGCTGCCTGTCGCCGACCCCCTGCCCGGCGCTTCAAGTCGACCATACGGAATATCTTGGCATCCTGCGGGACCTCAGGGCGCTGCCCGGCGTCAAAAAAGTCTTTGTCCGCTCGGGTCTGCGGTACGACTACATGCTGCTCGACCGCTCAAACGACTTTGCGAGGGAGCTTGTGGCCCACCACATCTCGGGCCAGCTCAAAGTGGCGCCGGAGCACGTCTGCGACGCGGTGCTGCTGCGCATGGGCAAGCCGCCCCAGAAAGTTTTCGACGACTTTCGCTCTCTCTACGCAAAGCTCAACCGCGAGTATAAAAAAGAGCAGTACATCGTGCCCTACCTGATGTCCTCCCATCCGGGTTCGACCATGAAGGAGGCCGTGGAGCTCGCCTTGTACCTCAAGCGGACCGGGCTTCGCCCCGAACAGGTGCAGGACTTCTACCCGACGCCCGGCACCATCTCGACCGCCATGTACTACACGGGGCTCGACGAGACCGGCAAGCCAGTCTATGTCGCCAAGTCCCAGGAGGAAAAGGACATGCAGCGGGCGCTGCTTCAGTTTTACCGGCCGCAAAACCACGCGAAAGTGCGGGCCGCCCTCGTCAGGGCCGGCCGGGCCGACCTCATCGGCAGAGGCCCCGGCTGCCTCGTCCCGCCGGCTTGACGGGCGGGTGGCCGCGTGATAAAATATTTTTCGGCGGCAAGGCCGTACTGGCTTTGCCGCCGCTGATTTGCGGGCGTGGTGGAACGGCAGACACGCAAGATTTAGGATCTTGTGTCGAGAGACGTGCAGGTTCAAGTCCTGTCGCCC
>DATMXT010000273.1:0-2832 GCA_035561375.1 Terriglobales bacterium
CCCTTGTGGGGGACGGGTGCCTTGTCGTCCTCTCGCTCGACTTCTCCCACGGGCTGACGGCCGATATGGCGCAGGCGCGGGATGAGGAGACGCGCTCTCTCGTCCTCACAGGCGAGCCCGCGGCTGTGCTTGGACTGTCAAGTGAGTACGTCGATTCAAGTGTGCTGCTCTATGTCGCCATGGAGGCGGGGCGGCAGCTTGAATACGAGCCGACGGAGCTCGCGCACAAAAACGCCGCCGACTTTATAAAAGTCAGCGGCGAAGTGACAAGCTATTTTATATTTGAGTGGGCGGCCGGTTAGAGTTTTTTTGCGCTGCCGCAGGCGAAAATGTGGCCGCACCGCGTGATGGTCTCAACCTGAAAGCCCGAGACCTCGAGCATCGAGATGATATTGCGGTTGATGCTGCCCCTCATCGTCACTTTGCGCAGCAGATTGGCCCCGTCAAAGACAAACCCCGCAGGGCCGCGCGGCCGGTAGAAGTCGAGAAACTGCACCTGACCGCCGGGGCGCAGCAGCCTGCGCAGCTCGCAGAGGGCGCAATAGGGGTCTCTCATTGAGGAGAGCGCAAAAAACAGACAGCCGAAATCAAAGCTGCTGTTGTCGAGCGGCAGCTTATCCTTCGTCTGTAATACAAAATTCACCGGAACCTGGTCGAAGTCATGTTCCCTGACGCCGGGAAAAAAACGCCGGTCCACAATGGTCAGAGAAGTGACGCGGTCAAGCGGAAAATACGGTGCGCTTTGTCCGTCGCCGCCGCCAAGTTCGATCACATCGCCCGACACCTGCGCAAGCATGGCTCTGCGAATCGTCGTAAGCAGATTCTCTTTTTGCGGGCGTCGGAGCTGCGGCCGCTCAAATTTCCGCATCCGCCCACCTCCACTTTCAAGTATATTCGCAATCTTAACACACTCATTCAAGCAAGTACAGTCTTTAGATGTAAATTTTTTTGACAGCCCCCACGCCGTGCGGTACAATAGAATTTGGAGAATTACGCTTTGGAGGTATTTTCATGCGAGACACTATTGCGCTCCGGGAGATTGCCGCCGGCATCCGCCGGGACATCGTCGACGCGGTCTACCGGGCAAATTCCGGCCATCCCGGCGGGTCGCTGGGCATTGCCGACATTGTGACTGCGCTCTATTTTGACGAGATGAACTGCGAGCCGAAAAACCCCAAGGACCCCGGCCGCGACCGGCTGGTGCTGTCCAAGGGCCACGCCGCCCCCGTCCTCTACGCGGCCCTGGCAGAAAAAGGATACTTTGACCGGGAGGAGCTCAAAAAACTGCGGCGGGCAAACGCCATGCTGCAGGGCCATCCCGACATGAAGGGCACCCCCGGCGTCGACATGACGACGGGCTCTCTGGGGCTTGGCGTCTCGGCCGCCTGCGGCATGGCCAAGGCCGCCAAAATCTACGGGGACGACTACCGGGTCTACGCCATTTTGGGCGACGGGGAGCTCGAGGAGGGGCAGGTCTGGGAGGCTGCGATGTTCGCCGGCCACTACAAGCTCGACAACCTGTGCGTCTTTGTCGACTTCAACGGGCTGCAAATTGACGGGGCGCTGGCCGACGTCGTGAACCCCTGCCCCATTGACGAGAAGCTCGTGGCCTTCGGCTTTTCGGTCATTTCCATCGACGGCCACAATTTTGAGGAGATTTTCGCCGCCCTCGACAAGGCCCGGCAGACTAAGGGCGTCCCGACCGCAATCATTGCGAAGACGGTCAAGGGCAAGGGCGTTTCGTTTATGGAAAACGAGGCCGGCTGGCACGGCGTCGCGCCGAATGAGGAGCAGTACAGGGCCGCCATGAAAGAACTCGGAGGTGAAGCACGATGAAAGCAACCCGCGACGCATACGGCGAGGCGCTGGCCGAGTTTGGCGCAAAGTACGACTTTGTGGTGCTCGACGCCGACCTGTCCAAGTCGACCAAGACCGCAACCTTCAAAAAAGCCTTCCCCGAACGGTTTGTCAACTGCGGCATTGCCGAGGGCAACATGATGGGGGTGGCCGCCGGCATCGCGACGACCGGCAGGCCGGTTTTCGCCTCCACCTTTGCGATGTTTGCGGCCGGGCGCGCCTACGACGCCGTGCGCAACGGCATCGCCTACCCGCACCTGAACGTCAAAATTGCGGCCAGCCACGCCGGCATCTCGGTCGGCGAGGACGGGGCCAGCCACCAGTGCCTCGAGGACATCGCCCTCATGCGGGCCATTCCCGGCATGGTGGTCTGCTGCCCGGCCGACGCCGCCTCGACCCGCGCCGCAGTGCACGCCGCCATCAGGCACGACGGGCCGGTCTACCTGCGGCTTGGGCGCCTCGGCGTGCCCGACCTGTATGAAAAAGACGCCCCCTTTGCCTTTGGGCGGGGCAATGTGCTGCGGGACGGGGAGGACCTTGCGATTGTCGCCTGCGGCCTCATGGTCGCGCAGGCGCTGGGCGCGGCCGATATTCTGAAAGAAAAAGGGCTGTCGGCCGCCGTCATCGACATGCACACCGTCAAGCCGCTCGATGCGGCGCTGCTTGAAAAATACGCCCGCAAGACGGGGCGCATTGTCACGGTCGAGGAGCACAACATCTTGGGCGGACTTGGCGGCGCCGTCTGTGAGGCGCTGTCGGGGGTTTACCCGACCAAGGTGCAGCGCATCGGCATGGAAGACCGGTTTGGCCAGTCGGGCAAGGCGGAGGAACTGCTCTCCATCTACGGGCTGACGGCCGAGGGCATCGCAAAGAAAATATCAGAGGGCTAAATCACTATAAAAAAAACGATGTGCGGAAAATTCCGCACATCGTTTTTTTATTCGAGCACCGCGCCGGTGTTTGCAGAGCCAACCA
>DATMXT010000274.1:0-6216 GCA_035561375.1 Terriglobales bacterium
TTCATCGCGACATTTGATTGCATCCTGTACGCTTGTACGGTATAATGCGCCTGGAAAATAATAGAATTTATTCCAGAACGTGGCATTAACCCGGCTGGAGGAAAAGCAGCACAAAGTGATGAGCGCCAAGGGCACAGCCGCAAGCTGTTGGCAGCCATAGGCGGTTCACAGCAGCAGGCTGTTGGCAGCCATAGGCGGTTCACAGCCGAAGGCTGTTGGCGGCCATAGGCGGCTCACAGCCGCAGGCGGTTCACAGCCGCAGGCAGCTCACAGCTGCAGGCGGCTCACAGCTGCAGGCGGCTCACAGCCGCAGGCGGCTCACAGCTGCAGGCGGCTCACAGCTGCAGGCGGCTCACAGCCGCAGGCGATTCACAGCCGCAGGCGGCTCATAGCTGCAGGCGGTTCACAGCTGCAGGCGGCTCACAGCCGCGGGCGGCACACAGTCACAGGCTGTTGCGACCGAAGTCGGTTCACAGCTGATGACCCGGGCCGGTGCAACGCACATGCCGCCATGGGCAGGGCCGGCAAGTTTGGCAAATTTGGATGGAAGAAGATGTCGTGATGAAGAAATCGGTACGGGTGCTTTCCATTGTCCTCAGTGCAGCGATTATGTTTGGCCTTGCGGTGCCTGCCGGGGCGGAAGAGATCGACGAAACGGACGACGCTGGCATGTACGGACAGAGAATCTGGCCGGACGGCTTCGATGCGGAGTCTGAATATCGCAGCGAATATGCCGGCGCCATGCCGGATCTTACGGCAGCGGACCGGACAGCGCCTGCGCTTCCGGAAAAAGCACCTATCGGGACGGACAGCTTCTGGTGAAAATGGAAAGCGACACCGGCCTTATGGCGCTCTCCGATCCTCTGGACGGCATCGCCGAAAATTCCGAGTACCTGTTCACGGTCCCCGGCGCCGACAAGTCGCGCGCTTCGAGAGGTGCCGATATCGGAAATATATCCGAATGATATCTTGTCACGGTTGAGGAGGGGACGGAGCTGCTCGACGCCTGGAACGGGCTGCTTGAAAACGACCGCATTCTTGCCGTGGAGCCCAATTACATCGCGCATGCCGCTTCCCTTGAAGACATCGGCGAATACGACCCGTATTCGCACGCGCAGGGGTGGCTTGAGGCAATCAATGCGCCCGCCGCGTGGGAAGCGCTCTCCGCGGGTGAAAATACGCCGGGTGAAGGCGTCATTGTGGCCATCGTCGACACCGGCGTTGACCTCTTCCACCCCGACCTTGAAAACAACCTGTGGTCGGACGAGGGCGGTAACCACGGATACGATTTTGTCAATGACGATGCCCAGCCGGAGGACGAAAGCGGCCACGGCACGTATGTCGCCGGAATCATAGCCACCGCGAAAAATGAGACGGGCGTCGTCGGCGTCGCATACGGGGCGCAAATCATGGCCGTCAAGGTGCTCGACGGGGACGGCAGCGGCTCTTATTCCGGCATTGTGAGCGGCATCAACTACGCCGTACAAAACGGGGCGGACATCATCAACATGAGCCTTGGCGGGTTTGGATACTCGCAGGCCATGGCCGACGTTCTGGCGCTTGCCCAGGGCGCGGAGGCTCTTGTCGTTGTGGCCGCCGGAAACGAAGCGCACCCGACCGCATATGCCGGGGACGATTACTACGGGGCCTATGTCACGCCGGCCGACATGCCGGGCGTCCTGACGGTGATGGCGATGGACACAGAAGAAAACGCCGACGGGGACTGGCTCGCGGGCTTTTCCAACTACGACGCCGACCCGGGCGAAGGGGTCGAATATGAGCTCATGGCGCCGGAGTAGACCTGCTGAGCACGGCCCCGGGCGGCGGATATGCCTACATGAGCGGCACTTCGATGGCCTGCCGTATGGCGGCCGGCGCCGCGGCGGTGCTCATGGGGCTGGGATGTTCAAAGGATGCGACCTTTGACGTTCTTGCAAATTCCGGGGAGATGCGGCAGGGCAAAACTCAGCCGGACGGGACGGTGCAGGACTATCACACGCTCGATTTATGGCGGCGATTGAGGCGGCAAATGAGGACTCGCCCGTCATTGCAAACTGCGCGATCGGCGCAAGCTGCGGCTCAGTGACGATTAGCGGCATGGAGGTTGCGCTGGACAATCTCAATACATCTTCCCTTGTCTACTTTCAGGGTTCAACCATGCTTTCAGCGCTGACGCTGACGCTGGAAAACTTAGGGGCTGCTTCCGGCAGTATTGACGTCACCGGATATGTGGGCAATAAGACGGTGAACACGGTTATCAACCCCGTTTCAACCGGTAAAAGCGTCACGGTTGCGCTTCCGCTCTCCGGCAATCCGACTAAGAGTGCAACGGTGTCGGTCAATTTGACCTTGACTGTGCATGACTCCAATAATGCGGCGCTGGAGCCGATCTACGTCAGCCGGGAATTTGGCGCCTACGACTTCATGCTCCCGAGCGGCATTATTTATGATAGTGTCAATGGCAGATTCAAACTCGAAGACACAGAAGTTACTATCGGCAGCAGCGACGACAATCAGATCAGCCCGATTCTGTGCCTCCCCGCCGACCTTTATATTGATGACGGACAGGTGCTCGTTTTCCGGTATGGGGTCATCTACGAAGAAAGCGGGGTAGAAATTGAAGTCGCGGACGGTGGGTACGCGCTGTTCGGGGCGTCCACCCTGCTTGGCAACGGGACCTTCAACGTCAAATTCAACGGGGCGATTCCCACTGACCGAATTCCGTATTATGGCGAACTCCCGGACTTCGTCGCATGCAGCGTCCGCGACCCCAACATTGTGAATGCGGGATGGCTGGATACAAGCGAGTTTTTCGCCAGTGCGCAAAACAAAGGGGCTCAAAAGAAAGTAACGGCGTGCATAACTTATTGCTCCGGGTTTTATAACTTTAATAATATTGTAATCAACAGTAAATGTATGTTTTATAGCCTCGTGAACGGCTGCGTCAACTCGACCCTTTACGGCGACGATATCTCATGCAACTCTTTCATTGACAATGGCAACTACGTGTCGGATGAGACCTTCTATCCTCTGAAAGTCTATACGCGGGACTATACAAGCGATTCCGAGTACGGCTTTTACGGCAACTGCGTCGTGGGCCCGGTCAATGTCTACAAGAGCAGTGGAAAACCGGCCCGAATACACGACGTCTATTATCAGCCGGTCGACGCGACAGTCGAGCTTGGCGACGGGAACGAGTACACCGTCCTGCCGGACGGCACGGAGGATACAATCCTGTGCTCCGCAAGCTCCGATTTTTACACTGATATCACCCAGATGTATGAATCCGGCTACGGCCGGGTCTGCCCGGCATTTTTGAGTTATGCGTACCTTGAAGACTATACCACAGACGGCTATCGAATCCCGTATACGCTGGGGTTTGTTTTCAGCGCCCCCGTCTATGATGCGCCGCTCTACTGCTATTCGCCGACCGACCCCTTCCGGTTTGGCCAGGATGTCTCAGGGAACGCGGACTTCGACAGCACTATGACATGCTACATCAGCGGGAGCACAGCTCTGACCGACCTTGAGATGACGCAGTATTATGAGCTCGGCGGATACTATACGCAAGACTACACTTTCAGCGGCGGCACCGTGAACTATTATTGGGCAACGGGCATGGGCACCCAGTCCATGTATCAATTCCCTATTGATTTCGGCTTCTATTCCACACAGCTGGACATCGAAATGTCGTCTGACGGCGGCTGTCCGGTGCTCTCCTGGTCCGGGGAGAACTACGAAGATGGCTACTATGCCGTGGTATCCCGCAGCGAAAACGACGGGGAGGAGGCCGAGATTGCCGACGTGGGCCCCGACCTCACCTTCACCGATACCGACGTCTCCCCCGGCGTCAGGTACACATACACTGTGCGCGTCTACGATGAAACCGATTGGCGGATGTTCCAGGGCAGCGCCGAGTTTGCCGTGAACGACGGCGCCGATCTGCGGATGAATGTCGGCAACAATTCGCAGGTGAGCACGGCGCTGACGGTGGGGGCGGACCAGCCGGTTTGGTTTGCCTGCCTGGAGTTTACGCTTGTCTATGACGAGGATGCCTTTGACGTTAAATCAATTGCTTTTTCGGATGAGGTGAAGGATTCCGGCCTGCCCTACGGGGCCTCAAAGACCGGGGAGGGCGAGGTGACGGTCCGGGTCGGCCAGCCCTTTGGAGACAGCGCGGTCTTCTGTGCCGGCCTCATGGACATCGAGGTTGGAAACCTCGATGTCCATGAGGCGTCCGGGTTCATTTCTATGGCGGACCTGACGGTGGACGGCGAGGAGGTCCCGTGGAGCGCACCCGGCTGCACCATAGAAATCCGCGAGGGCTTAAACAAGCTGGCCTACAGCGACAGTGGTTCAATTTCAATGTGGCGGGAGGAAGACGACAGCGGCAGCGTATACGTCGCCGGGTACAGCTCCGCCGGCAAAATGCTTGGGGTGTGTGCACCGGAAAAGGGACAGGACACTGCTCTTTTGGAAATTGTCTTTCCGCACGCGCCGGGAGCTGCTGTGACGGTCTATTATCTCGACCCTGACAGCCGACCACTGCGCGACTGCCTGCGGATTTTGCTGCCTGCCGATGGCGATTGACAGATGTAATTTTACTCGGAGCATAAAAAGTCCCCCGGCTTCGCCGGGGGGCTTTTGCTTTTAATGCCCGCAAGATGTCTATGCCTTACGGCTGGGGCAATTTTCTTGTGCCGAGCAGCAGGTTGTTGAATATGACGACGAGGAGCGCCACCGCCATGGTATTTAAAAACCCGCTGATAATGACCCCCGCTACAAGGGCGTCCGCAATCTTGACGGTCAGCGCATTGACAAGCAGGCTGAACAAGCCGAAGGTCAGAATATTGAGCGGCAGCGCGAGGAGGAGAAAAATCGGCTTCAGCACGAGGTTGACCGTCAGCAGCGCGAGGCCCATGATGAGCAGCGAGGGGATATTTTGAATAAACACTCCGTCCAGCACGGCTCGGACAGCGAGGATTGAGAGCAGGAGCGAGCCGTATTTCAAAAACAGTCTTGTCATAGCGCCGTCACCTCATCCGCATGCTGTGCGCGGGTATTCTTCACCGATATCCGCACTTTCACCTCGTCGGTGGAGACGTCGAGCAGGTCATACGGGCCGTTTTCACCGATTGAGCCTAAAAGCTGCGTCAGCCGCAAGGTGAGCTCTTTTCCGGAGCGGAGCGTGCCTCGCGAATGCGGCTCCTGCTTTGCCGGCATAAAAAGGCACAGCACTGTGGCGAGGTCGTGGTAACTGTCCAAAAGCTCGCGCAAGACGTGAAGGGAGATGGGAAGCGCCAGGTGAATTCCCTTTTCGCCCGCCTTGTCAAGCTTAAACCAGATGACCCGCGCCCGCCTATTCGACATAGATTTTGACTTTGATCATCGCCTTGTGCTCTTCATCCCATGCCTCCACGTCGACAATGCTGGGGTCCTCGAGCGTGCCGCTCAGCACGTCTTCGACAATTCTGCCGAAATCGATGCTTGTGATGTCGACGCCCTTGGCCTCCATCTGGCTCCGTGCGTCGTCGGGAATGTAGTTTTTCACTTTGCCGGCGATTTCGCCGATGGTCGTCAGCAGCCGGATGGGGATGTTGACGCTGACGTTCATGGTCTTGTTGTCGGACGTCACCCGGATTTTGAGAAATTTGTAGCTTTTCCTCACTGCGGGGGATACGGCCGCCTGCGTCTCCTGTGCTGCCGGGCCGTCTGCCGTCTTCATGGACTCCATGAGCTCCATGGCCTCGGCCGCGGTGAGCTGCCCTTTTTGCACCATTTCAAGAATTTTCATTTGCTCGTTCATCATTAAACCCTCACTTTATAGATTTTTCATCAGCTGTGTCGCTTCTTTTGCCGTGATTTCGCCCTTTGAGAGCCGGTCGAGAATTTGATTTCTGGCGGCCTCCTTGGCCTCCCGCTCGGCGGTCGCCTCATAAGCCGCTTCCCTGGCGTTCACTTCAAAGCCGAGGGCTCTGATGACCGCGTCGAGTTTTCCGCGGACGGTCGGATAGGAGATGCCGAGCTCTTTTTCGACGTCCTTGATGTTTCCGCGGCATTTGATAAATACCCTGACAAACTCAAGTTCCTCTTCCGGAAGGCGGCAAAATTCGCAGGGCTGAAAATCCCCCTCGATCGAAGTCGCGCATTTGGGACAGCTGAGTTTTGTGATGGTAAGCCTTTCGCCGCAGACCGGACACTTGCCCGGAGCCTTAT
>DATMXT010000275.1:0-13442 GCA_035561375.1 Terriglobales bacterium
AGGTAATATAATCAAAAAAAGCGGCAGGAGAATTACGTAATTCCGTCTTTCTTGTCCCCCATCATAATACTGTTTGGCGTAATAATCAAGCCCTAATTTACTTTATTCCGTAAATTCGTCTAAGTGCATAAAAACGAGGTGTGTAAATTGAACGATTTGTACCAAAAAATCGAACAGCTCTGCCGGCTGAAGAACATCAACATCACGGCGATGTGCCGGGAGGCCGGCGTCTCCCGCGGGAACATCACCGACCTGAAAAAAGGCCGGTCCAAAACCCTCTCGGCCATGTCGCTTTCGAAAATCGCAAATTACTTCGGGGTCTCCATCGACTACCTCTTAGGCTGCGAGCCGGCCCCCTCCATCCTCGAATTCGCGGCCGAGGGCACAGGTCTTCACGCCGCGGCCGGGCTTTTAATCAGAGAGCGCGAACGGCGGGCCGGCATCGGGCGAAAAAAGCCCGCCCCTGAAAAAAAGGGCGGACTTGAGGAAATGGAGGCCATTTTTGGCGCCCTCACGCCCGAAAATCAGGCGAAGCTGCTGGAGCTTGCCCGCCTGTTTTTAACGGCGCAAAAGAGCAAGTAGCCTTTTTCGACAAAAAAACCGCCGGGAAATCCGG
This sequence comes from Terriglobales bacterium, assembly GCA_035561375.1. GTDB lineage: Bacteria > Bacillota > Clostridia > Oscillospirales > Feifaniaceae > DATMXT01. The sequence continues at coordinate 617 of DATMXT010000275.1, forward strand.
CGGCCACATAGATATGAAGGGAACAACACTTTGATGAATTTTCTTGCGGTAGGCTTTGGCGGCGCACTCGGCGCGTGCCTGCGCTATTTTCTCTCAAAACGCCTCTCCTTTGCGAACTTCCCATACGGGACGCTCGCCTCGAACCTCCTCGCGGCCCTCGCGATTGGGCTCATCATCGGCTTCGAGCGCCGCTCGGGCGCCTTGGACCCGGGCGCAAAGCTCTTTTTGACGACGGGGCTGCTCGGGGGTCTGTCGACTTTCTCCACCTTCAGCCTCGAGACCGTCTCCTGCCTCGAGTCGGGGAAATACCTGCTCGCGGCCTCAAACGTCGCCCTCAATGTGGGACTATGCCTGCTCTTTGTGTTTGCGGGGCTTGCCCTCGCAAAGCTCATGCCGCCAAGCTAAAAGGCCCGCCAAAATTGGCGGGCCTTTTTCATCTACTCCTATTCCAGCGCCCCGTACAGGGCCAGCGTATCCTCCCACCGGCCCTCCTCGGTGCTGCCCATGACGACGGCAATGTAGCGCTTTCCGTCGATTTCGGCGCAGGAGACAAGGCAGTTTCCGGCGGCCTTGCTCGTGCCGGTCTTGAGGCCGGTCACCGCCTCATTGTACCAGGGGCTGGCGGGGTTAAGAAGCGCGTTTGTGCTCTCGTACCGGACCCTCTGCCCGCTCGCCATAACCTGCGTCACCTCGCCCATGGCCGCAATTTCGCGCAGCGCGCCCCGCGCCACAAAGGCCTTGGCGATTTGGGCGAGGTCTGCCGCCGTCGTGTACTGCCCCGCGGCGTCGTAGCCGTCGGGCGTGACAAAGTGCGACGAAGCCGCGCCGACCTCGACCGCCTTGTCGTTCATGGCGGCCAAAAATGCGGCAAGGGCGTCGTCCGTGGAGGCCTTGTCGTCCTCAAGGAGCCGGCGGCCCGCGTAGACGGCAAGCGAATAGGCCGCGTCGTTGCCCGAGGGGACCAGCATGGCCTCGAGGAGCTGGCGCACCGTCAGCTCACTGCCCGGCGACAGCCACGCCCGCGAGGCGTCCGGCGCGATGAGGCCGACCTCGCGGCCGACCGTGACCGTATCGTCCGGCCCGCAGAAGTCGAGGGCGGTCAATGCCGTCAGCATTTTCACGGTGGAGGCCGGCGCGATGGACGCGTCCGCGTCCTTTTCATAGAGCACAAAACCGCTGCCTGCCTCCGCCTCTATTTCAATCAGACAGACGTTTTTGGCGTCGAGCCGGACTGCGGCGAGGGCGACGGCTGCCTCGATGCGGGCGCGCTCGTCGGCCGCCTGCGCCTGCGGCGGCAAGAGCCCGGGCGGGACAGCCTCCCGCGGCTCCGCCTGCGGCGGCATAAAGGTCAGCCCCGCCGCGAAGACGGCGGCGAGGGTCAGCCCCACAAGGGAGCCAAATCCGCTCCTTCCACTCATTCCCGCAAGGCCGGGGGAGCGCACCCTGCGCAGCGCCGCCTGGCCTATGAGAAAGCCCACGGCAGTCCCCACCGTGTTCAAGATGATGTCGTCAATGTCGAACGCCCTCGCACAAAAAAGCTGCATGGTTTCAATCACAACCGACAGGGCCGCCCCCGCCGGCACCGTCACACGCGCCCTGCGAAAGCTTTTCCACAAAAAGGGCGGCAGCGCCCCCACCGGCACAAAGAGCAGCAGGTTGACCCAGAGGTTGACAAGGCTGCCCTCGGCGTCGTGTAATACCGCAAAGGGCACGAGGTTGACGGCCTGTCCGATATTCGTCAGCGAATAGCCGTAGACAGGCGAGACCGTCCCGGCGAAAATGACCGTGAGGGAGAGCCCCAGCGCGACCGCCGCGCCCCAGTGGAGGGGCGTGATGCGCTCTTTGCGGCGGCGCGCAGCGAGCATCTGCGCCGCCATAAACACAAGGCAGGCCGCAAGGCCGTACGGAATATACCACAGCGGCTCTATGAGTAACAGCATAAAACAACCTCCCGAACATGTCCCGAATCCTCTTTGGCGACACCATTTTACCAAAGGGGGGCGGGGCAGGTTTTAAGGCGAGGTTGTCAAAAAGTTGAGAACTCATTAAGATTTTGGGTTCATCCCTGGTTTACTTTGCCGGAGCCCCGCGCCCCCCCGGCAGCGAGAGCGTGAATGTGGTGCGGCCGCCGTCACTCTCGGCCTTTATGTCGCCGCCGTGCAGCGCCACGATGTCGCGGGCGATGGCAAGCCCCAGCCCCGCGCCGCCGGTGCCGGTGGAGCGGGCGGCGTCGAGCCGGCAAAACTTCTCGAAAATGACTTCGAGCTTGTCCGCGGGGATCGCCCCCGCGCTGATAAACCGGATATCGACATTTTTCCCCACCGATTGCGCCGTTATGCGGATGACAGAGCCCGCCTCGCCGTAGCTGACGGCGTTTTTGAGGAGGTTGTTGAAGACCCGGGCCAGCTTGTCGGGGTCGCCCCAGAGGGCGAGGTCCTCGGCCGCCTCGATTTCCACCCGCTTGCAGGATGGCGCAAGCTGCGGACAGGCCTCGTCCGCCATCTGGGCCAGCATCGTATAGAGGTCGATTCGCTCTTTATTCAGCGGCAGGGACAGGCTGCCGAGGCGCGTGATTTCAAAGAACTCGCCAATCAAGTTTTCAAGCCGGCCGGCCTTTTCGAGGGCGATGTGGACGTATTTGGCCTTTTGGGGGGCCGGCAGGTCGGGCGTCTCGTCGAGCAGGCTCAGATAGCCGACGACCGAGGTGAGGGGCGTTTTGATGTCGTGGGCGAGGTACATGACAAGGTCGTTTTTGCGCTGCTCGGCATCCCTCGCCTCCTTTGCCCTGCTCTCGAGACGGTCTTTGACCTGACTCAGTTTTTCCTCCATGAAGTGGAGCTCCGGGCTCATGACAATGCGGCCCGCCCCCTCCCGCGAGAGCAGGTCGACGCCGGCCACGATCTCGTCGAAGTACCGCATGAACCAGGTGAGGTACACCCGGAAGAAGACAAAGAGCAGGCAGATGGCGGTCAGCATCAGGATGGTGTCGAGGTTGTTTCGAATCAGCATCTGGTACAGGCGGCTGGCCTGAACCCAGTCAAGGCCGAACAGCCCCTGAAAGCCCTTTGCGATGAGGTTGCCGATGGTCCCGCGCCCCGCCGAGCGCACGGCAAAGACGATGAGGACCGAGGCGAAGAACATCAGCAGGGTCTGCAAAAAAATGCGGTGAATGAGCCGGGTGTAGACCCTGTCCTTAAACCGTTTACTTTTCAATTTTGTAGCCGACCCCCCACACCGTTTAATGTATTTCGGGTTTTCGACGCTGTCGCCCATCTTCTCGCGCAGGTGCCGGATGTGCACCGTGACCGTGTTGTTGCTCTTGGAGAAATACTCGTCTTTCCAGAGCTCGTGAAAGAGCTGCTCAGAGCCCACGACCTGCCCCTTGCGCTCCAAAAGAATGCGCAAAATCGCAAACTCGGTCGGCGTCAGGGCCAGCGGCTTGTCGTCGAGCGTGCACTCATGGGTCGCGGCGTCGACGACAAGGCCCGCGTGGCTTAAAACCCCGTCCGAAGGGGCCGGGGCCGCGCCGTACTTCGTGTACCGGCGAAGCTGGGCCTTGACGCGGGCCACAAGCTCCAGAGGCCGAAACGGCTTTGTCACATAGTCGTCGGCCCCCAAAGTCAGCCCCGTGATTTTGTCGCTCTCGGCCTCCTTGGCCGTCAGCATGATGACGGGGTAAGTGTATTTTTCGCGGATTTTTCGGCAGAGGTCGAGCCCGCTGCCGTCGGGCAGCATGACGTCCAAAATGGCGAGGTCAAGGGCCTCCTCCTCAATGCACCGCAGGGCCTGCGCGGCGCTGTAAAATTTGAAGACGGCGCAGTCCTCATTTTGCAAATAGACCTCGACGAGGTCGGCGATCTCCCGCTCGTCGTCGACGACGAGAATGCGGTAGCGCACGGCGCTCCCCCCTTTACGGCTTTTTCCTGTCTTTATTGTACCAGAAACGGGCCGGCGCAGTCCCGAAAAGTTCATTAAAAACTTCTTCATTTTTTCTTAATGTCGGTTTGGAAATTTCTACTTGATTTTCTTTTGTCAATCTTGTATGATAGACGGGCGTCTTTCCAAAATTATGACAGGAGAACTTTTCCACCGATGATTTTGACAGCGGCATTTCTCATTTTGGCTCTGCTTGCGGCATTTTTCGCCTGCCGCGCCGCCTGGTTTTTGGCCGGGCTCGCCCTTTTCGCGGTATTGCGTAAACCGCTTGCCCCCCCGCTCGCCCGCCTGCTGAGCGCTTTTGCGCTCGCCTGCGTATGGGCGTCCTGCGCCGCGGCCGTCGTGTTCGTCTCGCAGGCGACGGCCCGCACGCCGGTCCTGACGGACGAAGAGGGGCGGGTCCCCTCGGACGGCATTTCGGAGCTCATCGCGGTCGAGCTGAACGGCCGCAAGCAGTGGCTCTCCATCCGCGGGTTTGACGCAAATAAGCCGGTGCTGCTCTTTTTGGCCGGCGGCCCCGGCGGCAGCCAGCTTGCGGCGCTTCGCCACGAGCTGCCGGCGCTCGAGCGCGACTTTGTCGTCGTCGGGTGGGACCAGCCGGGCAGCGCAAAGTCCTACGGCGCAGTCCCGCCCGAAGGACTCACGGTCGAGACCTATGTGGAGGACGGGCTCGCCCTCACCGGGTACCTCAAAGCGCGCTTTTCCAAGGAAAAGATTTATCTCATGGGCGAGTCGTGGGGCAGCGCACTCGGCATTTTCCTCATCGACCGCAACCCCGCCTCCTACCACGCCTTCATCGGCACCGGCCAGATGGTCGCCTTCCTCGAGACCGAGCGCCTCGACTACGCGGCGGCCATGGAACTGGCAAAGGCCGCGGGGGACGGCAAAACCGTACAGAAGCTCACGGACAACGGCCCGCCCCCCTATTCCGGCAAAGACGTCACTATGAAAAGCGCCGTCTATCTGAATTACTTAACCGCGGCCATGAACCGCAACCCCGCCATCCATAACCCCGGCTATCAGACCCTGCGGGACCTCTTTTCGCCGGAGTACGGAATTTACGACAAACTGAACTTTGTCCGCGGCATCCTCTCGACTTACAATGCGGTCTATCCGCAGCTCTACCCGGTCGATTTGCGGGAGGACTACACGAAACTGAACGTCCCCGTCTATCTCTTTTTGGGGCGGCACGACCTCAACGCGCCGCCCGCCCTCGCGCAGCAGTATTTCGACGCGCTCGAAGCCCCCGAAAAAGAGCTTTTGTGGTTTGAGCACTCGGGCCACAGCCCGTGGAGCAACGAGGCGGACATGTTTGCGCAGGAGGTGCTTCGGTGTTTTTCGTAGGAAAAAAAGCGGCCGTATTCTCCATACTCGCCGCGGCCCTCATTTTGGCCGGCCTTGCGCTGCCCCGCATACTCCGCGCCCCGGGCGAGCTCTCGGACGAGGCGCTGCCGGACGGGGGCTATGCCCTGAATCTGTCGGGCTGGAGCGGAAGCGACACCCGGCAGGTTGAACTCAAAAAGGGCGAGGCGGTCGCGGTTGAGGTCGCGCTTGACGCCGGCGCAATAGACCTTGTCCTGCGCGGGGCGGACGGCAGCGTCCCCTACACCGGGGGTGACCTTGAAAGCTGCTCCTTTCAGGTCTTCGCGCCGGCGGACGGCGTGTATGAAGTCGCGGTGACGGGCAAAGCTGCGACCGGCGCCGCCGTCTTTCGCCCGGTGCACTGACCGTTCATACCTTTTAAGCCGGGGGCACATGCCCGCGGCTTTTCTTTTGCCTGCAGTCACAAATCGTACGACAAAAATCGAAAATAAGTGACAAGATTCATGTCTCGGTGATATAATTGCCGCAATGCGGCAATTATAGTCGATTTGATCGTCCGTGCGATTTTTCGGCTCACGCCGAAGCGCACATGGACAAGTGTTCATCTAAAAAACAGCTTGAAAGGCGCGTTATGCTGCTCTACAATCTGACAAGCCTCTACCTCCTGGCGGCGACCCTCGCCGTCGTCTACTGCGCGGTGCAAATCCGGACTTTAAGCAAAGCCGCCTACACGACGACGGCTTTGCATCTGTGCGCCGCCGTCTCTCTTTATATACTCGGCTACGTCATGGAGCTCAACTCCTCCACGGCGGCCCAAATTCTCTTTTGGAACCGCGTGGAATACCTCGGCATCCCCTTCATCGCGGCCCTGTGGCTGACGACCTCCCTCATTTACACCGGCCACTTCACCCGCCACAAAACCCTGCTTGCCGCCGCCATTTTTTCAGTTCCGGCCCTGACTTTCGTGCTGCGCTTCACAAACGACGCCCACCACCTCTATTTCAAATCGCTCTCCTTTGTGCAGGAGTTTGGCGGCCTTTTTTTAGTGCGGGAGCAGGGGCCCTTCATGTACTTGCAGGCCGCCCACTCGGCCGTGATGATTTTGCTCTCGGTGGGGCTTTTGCTGCGGGACGTCCTCAAAGCCCCGGAGCGGGAGGCCGGCAAAATCGTGCTGGCCGTCACCGGCGCCCTCTTTGCCCTCGCGGGGCTGCTGCTGCCGGGGCTGCCCATAAACGGGGTGCGGCTCGACTTCATGGCGCTCTGTCTGCCGGTCTCCTGCCTCATGCTCATCGTCGCCATCATCCGGTATGACCTGCTCGAAATCAAGTCCATCGCCCGCAGCAAGGTCTTCGAGGCCTCGAGCGACGCCATTCTCATGCTGAACCGCCAAAACCGCGTGCTCGACTTCAACGGCGCCGCCCGCCGGCTGCTGTCTCAGCTTGGCATTGAGCCGCAGTACATCGCGGCCCCCGCGCTCTTCGCGGGCAGGCCGGAGCTGCTCCACGCCGTGCAGGGCGACAAGCCGGCCATCGTCAAGCTCGAGGCAGGGGACGGAGAGCGGTGGTTCGACATCACGACCGAGCAGGTCGCTGACGGAAAAGTGCTCAAGGGGCGAATTAAAATATTCCGGGACGTCACCGACATCTGCCAGGTCAACGAGGAGCTCAGCCGGCTTGCCATGGTCGACGAGCTCTCGGTGCTCAGCAACCGCCGGGCCTTTATGAAGCTCGGCCGGGAGTGGATTACGCGGACAGCGACCGAAGGCGTCCCCTTGCACCTGCTCATGATGGATTTGGACTTCTTCAAGGATGTCAACGACCGGTACGGCCACCCGACGGGCGACCTTGTCATCCACGAGTTCGCCCAAATTCTCAAAGAGCACTTCGGGGAGGACGCCCTCATCGCCCGGCTTGGCGGCGAGGAGTTCGCCGTCATGACGGCGGGGCTCGAGGACGCGGAGCTGCGGCGCTCCACCCGGGCGCTGCTCGAAAAGACCGACCGGCACCCCTACCACTATTTCGGCAACACGTTTCACGTCACGGTCAGCATCGGCGTGACGCGGCGGCGGGAGGGCCAAAAGCTCGAGGACATGATGCGCATTGCCGACAGGGCGCTCTACGACTCCAAGGAGAAGGGACGCTGCTGCGTCACGGTGCTGTGAATGGCGGAAAACCTATCGGGTTTTCCGCCAGATAAGCGGTGCCCTTCCCGCGCGAAGTGAATTCGCGCTTCGCGCTTGGCATTTCATTGGCCTTATTTTTAAACGCATTTAAAAATAAGGATTTAAACGCATTTTCTCGGCCCAATCGGAGAGCCGAGAAAATGGGGCTGCCGGGGAAAATCGCGAAAAACCTATGGGGTTTTCCGAGAAGTCAGCGGCGCCCTTCAAAAATATTTTTCAAATTTGTTGACAAATCGGCCTCCTTGCGCATATACTGAATACATCAAATAATTTTGATTTGAGGCGACAAGCCATATGGAGGACTCCTACGAAAAACAGGCAAAAGTCTTCAAGGCCTTTTGCGACGAAAACCGCCTGCGGGTGCTGGAGCTGCTGCGGGACGGGGAAAAATGCGCCTGCGTCCTGCTTGAACAGCTGACCTTGGGGCAGTCGGGCCTCTCCTACCACATGCGAATTCTCACCGAATCCGGCATTGTGGAGAGCCGGCAGGAGGGCAAGTGGACCCACTACCGCCTGAGTGAGGCGGGCTCGGCCAAGGCCGCGGCGCTCCTCAAAGAGCTGACGACGCCAAACGCCTCCCTCACCCCCGACCGTTGCTGCGATTAAAAAATAAAGCCGTCTCCACCTGGGCGGCTTTTTTCAACACCTACACATCAAAAAATTTTGATATATAAGAAAACGAGGAGCGGTCAGTATGGGTATTCTCAAAACGGCATTCGGTTTTTTCCAAAATCAGGTTCTCGGCATGAAGTGGCTCGACGTCCTTGTCGGCCGCGGGCTTGAAGCCGCGGGCCTCGACCCGGCGTCGGGGCTCTACGGCGGGCTCAAATTTTTCATTTACGACTCGGCCAAAATCACGGCGCTGCTGTGTCTCCTCGTCTTCGCCATCAGCTACATACAGTCCTTTTTCCCGCCTGAGCGGTCAAAAGAGCTCATCGGCCGCATTCGGGGCCTGCCCGCCAACTGCCTTGCGGCGCTGCTCGGCACCGTGACGCCCTTTTGCTCCTGCTCCTCCATTCCGCTCTTCATCGGCTTTTCCAAGGCGGGGCTTCCCATCGGGGTCACCTTCTCCTTTCTCATCTCCTCCCCCATGGTCGACCTCGCCTCGCTGCTGCTGCTCACAGGCGTTTTCGGCGCCAAAGTCGCCCTGCTCTATGTGGCGCTGGGCCTTGTCGTCGCCGTCGCCGGCGGCACATTAATTGAAAAGCTCCACATGGAGCGGTATATCGAGGACTTCGCCCCGGCAGGATGTGACAGCGGCTGCGGCTGTGACAGCGACGGCGATGACGGCTGCGACTGCGGCGGCGAGGACGGCGACGCGCCGACCACCGCACAAGAGCGGCTCGCCTACTCAAAGGAGCAGACGGTCGCTACCTTCAAGCAGGTGTTCCCCTATGTCCTCGTGGGGGTCGGCATCGGGGCCGTCATCCATAACTGGGTGCCGGAGGCGTGGGTCGTCTCGGTCTTAGGCGCAAAAAATCCCTTCGGGGTCGTCATCGCCTCAGTCGTCGGCGTGCCGCTCTACTCCGACACCTTCGGGGTCATCGCCATCGCGCAGGCGCTGCTCTACAAGGGCGCGCAGCTCGGCACGGTGCTGGCCTTCATGATGGGCGTGACGACGCTGTCCCTGCCTTCTATCGTCATGCTGCGGCAGGCCGTCAAGCCCAAACTCCTCGCGCTCTTTGTCGCAATTTGCACCGGCGGCATCATTGCGGTCGGCTACTTCTTCAACGCAATTGAGGCATTTTTGGTATAATTGAAAGGAGCAAGCGGTTATGAGCCCAAAACATGAGAACGCATGCGGCTACCGCACCTGCGGTGAGGCAAAATCTCCCTGCTGCGAGGCCGACAAAGAGGAATCCTGCCGCAATGAGGGTAAGAAAAAGGCCCTTGTCGAGTACCTCTATCTCGACCTTTCCACCTGTGACCGGTGCATCGGAGCGGACGCCGTCTTAGACGATGTAATGGCGGACCTGACGCCGGCCCTGAGACTTTCCGGCTACGAGACCGAAGTGCGCAAAATCGAGATTGCAAGCGAGGAGCTCGCCAAAGCGCACCGGTTTTACGCCTCCCCGACCATTCGGGTGAACGGGCGGGACATCTGCCCCGCCCTGCGCGAAAACCGCTGCCGCTGCTGCGGCGAGCTCAGCAGGACAGACATCGACTGCCGCGTGTTTGAATATGAGGGCTCCCTCTACGAGGTGCCCCCGAAAGAGATGCTGGCGCAGGCCGTTTTGGAGACCCTGTTCGGACAGCCGGCCGGCGGAGAACGCGGCAGCTATGAGATGCCGGACAACTTGGCGGCCTTTTTTGCCGGCAAGCGCAAAAAGGCGGCCGCCGTCAAAGCGGCGGCAAAGGAGGGCAAACTGTGAAAGAGGACAACAACACCGGCATCGGCTTTTTTGAAAAATACCTCTCGGTCTGGGTCATCCTGTGCATGGCGGCGGGGGTCGCCATCGGCAAGTACCTCCCCGGCGTCCCGGCATTTTTGGGGCGGTTCGAGTACGCGGGCGTCTCAATTCCCATCGCCGTCCTCATCTGGCTCATGATCTACCCCATGATGCTCAAAGTCGACTTTCAGAGCATTCAAAACGTCGGCAAAAACCCCAAGGGGCTCTATGTCACATGGGTGACCAACTGGCTCATCAAGCCCTTCACGATGTTCGGCCTTGCGCAGCTCTTCTTCTTTGTGCTCTTTAAGACGCTCATCCCGCAGGAGCTCGCGCGCAGCTACCTCGCCGGGGCGGTGCTGCTCGGGGCGGCACCCTGCACCGCGATGGTCTTTGTCTGGAGCCACCTCACGAGGGGCAACGCGGCCTACACCGTCGTGCAGGTCGCGACAAACGACCTCATCATTCTGGCCCTGTTCACCCCCATCGTCGCCTTTTTGCTCGGCGTTTCGGGCATCGAAATCCCGTGGGACACGCTGCTGCTGTCGGTCGCCCTCTTTGTCGTCATCCCGCTTGCGGGCGGGGCCGCAACAAGACGGGCCGTCATCAAAAAGCGGGGGGCCGAGTACTTTGAGCAGAATTTCATCCCCAAGTTTTCGCGCATCACGGTCGCGGGGCTGCTGTTGACCCTCGTCATCATTTTCTCATTTCAGGGCGAGACCATCTTAAACAATCCGCTGCACATCCTGCTCATTGCGGCGCCGCTGACCATTCAGACCTTCCTCATCTTCTTTGTCGCCTACCTCGCCGCCCGCGCCCTGAAGCTGCCCCACGACATCGCGGCGCCGGCCGGCATGATCGGGGCCTCCAACTTCTTTGAGCTCGCCGTCGCCGTCGCCATCTCGCTCTTCGGGCCGGACTCCCCGGCGGCCCTCGCGACCATCGTGGGGGTCCTGACCGAGGTGCCGGTCATGCTCATTCTCGTGCGCATCGCAAACGACACGAAAGGCTGGTTTACCTATGACTAAAGTCGCCTTTGTCTGCACACACAACTCCTGCCGCAGCCAGATCGCCGAGGCCTTAGGCAGACACCTTGCGGCGGACGTCTTTGAGAGCTTTTCGGCCGGCACCCATCCCAAGGACGCCATCAACTCCGACGCCCTGCGGCTCATGAAGGCGCTCTACAATATCGACATGGCGCAAAGCCAACACCCGAAGCTGCTCGAGGAACTGCCGCCCGTAGATATCGTCGTCACAATGGGGTGCGGCGTAGAATGCCCCTGGCTTCCTGTTGCAACTAAGGCTTTTTGTTCACAGGCGATGCCTGCTCCAAAAAACCAAGTTGCGGCCACTCGCTCGCCTCCCTTCATCTGCCACCGGCAGCGGTCGGCTCGCTCCCCAAGCAAAATGCGGGTCGACTGGGGGCTGCCCGACCCCACCGGGCTCCCCGACGACGAGTTTATTGCGGTCATCCGCGACATCGGGAAAAAAATCCTCCGGCTGAAAATCGACTTGTTTGACAAATAGCCCTCCCCATGCTATTCTATCAATATCAACGGAGCAGAGGAGGGCGTGGATGTCGGCCACCCGATAAGCAGGTTTTGCGCACCGCAGGCAGGAATATTCCCTGTCCGCCGCTTTGCGTCGCCGAAATCGGGAGGGTACACATCCCCTTATTCCGGACTTTCGGGGCGCAGCGGCAAGCTGCGCTTTTTTGCTGTTAAAATATAAATACGCCCGAAAGGAAAACACCCCATTGAGTATCGATATGAAACTATACGGCCTCACCGACCGCTTTGCGCAGGAGGCCACGCTCTACGACGGCTTGTACCTCGCCCGCGTGACCGAGCAGCACCGCGAGCTCTACAAAGTCGTCTGCGAGGCGGGCGAACTTGCGGCCAAGGTCTCGGGGAAGCTCGCCTACGGCGCGGCCGACGCCGCCGACTACCCCGTCGTCGGCGACTTTGTCATGCTCGACCGCACGGGCGCCGCCGGCGGCGAGGCTGTCATCCACCAGATTTTACGGCGAAAGTCGCTGCTCTCCCGCAAGGCGGCGGGCGGCTCCTCCCTCCCCCAGCCCATCGCCGCCAATATCGACACCATTTTCATCTGCATGTCCCTCAACGCCAACTTCAACCTGCGCCGGATTGAGCGGTATCTCGCCATCGCGTGGGACTCGATGGCGACGCCGGTCATCGTCCTCACGAAGGCCGACCTCTGCGCCGACCTGCCCCAAAAAATTGCGCAGCTCGCGGCCGTCGCCCCCGGCGCCCCGGTCGTCGCCTGCTCCGTGCAGTCGGGGGAGGGGCTTGCGGACATTGAAAGCCATCTCGCGCCGGGGCGCACCGTCGCCTTCATCGGCTCCTCGGGCGTCGGCAAGTCGACGCTCATCAATAAGCTCGCGGGCCGCGAGGTACTGGCCACGGCCGAAATCCGTGAGGACGACGACCGCGGCCGCCACACGACGAGCCACCGCCAGCTCCTGGCGCTGCCGGGCGGCGGCGTCGTCATCGACACGCCGGGCATGCGGGAGCTGTCGCTCTACACCGGCGACCTCGAAAAGACGTTCGAGGACATTGACACGTTTGCAAAAGAATGCCGCTACCGCGACTGCACCCACACCGCCGAGCCCGGCTGCCGCGTGCGAAGGGCTGTGGAGGCGGGCGAGCTGGCGCCCGAGCGGCTTGACAGCTACCGCAAGCTGCGCCTTGAACTCTCCTACGAGGGCCTGAGCTCCCGGCAGCTTGAAAACGAGAAAATCAAGCGGATGTTCGGCGGCAAGGGCGAAATGAAGCAGGCCATGGACCACGCCAAGCACAAGCGCGGCAAGTGAGAAAAAGCGCAACGAAACACAAGAGAGGCGTTGTCCCCTGTGGGACAGCGCCTCTCTTAGCTTGTCGGAAAACCTGCGGGTTTTCCGACAGGCGAGCGGTGCCCTGACCGCGCGAAATGAATTCGCGCTGGCGGGCGGCATTTAATTGCCTTATTTTTTAAA
>DATMXT010000276.1:0-3840 GCA_035561375.1 Terriglobales bacterium
CTGCAAGGCCGTCCTATGCCTGCGCTTCAAGTTCGGACAAAAGTTTCAGAAACTGGGCTTCGACTTCGCAGGGGTCCCTCTGTGAAAAATCCTGATTTCCGGCTCTCCGGGGCGCCGTCTTGTAAATGGTCACGTCGTCTCGAAGCGCCAGAAATTCGTGGTGGAGCATAGCGTCGTCGACCGAGCCCACCTGCGCCCACTCCTGCCCCGTCAGCGACAGCCCGAAAGCCTTCCGCACGCAGTCGTCGACATGGGCCTCAAGGGGGGCATAGTCCCCGACCAGCGCCTTGACGGGCCGAATGAGGTCGGACAGGTAGGCCTCGCCGCCGTCATGGAGCAGCGCCGCAAGCTGCACCCGGGGACTGTATCCGCGGGCGGCGGCCTCCAAAGCGCAGCCTATCGAGTGCTGGGCGACCGAATAAAAGTGCCGTATATGGCCCCCGCCGCGGCAGATGAGCGACAGGGCGTGGGCGATGTCCTCCCGGCAGACGTCCTCCGGCGTCATCTCCGGGAGGTAGATGAGCCTCCCCGTCCAGGTCGACATGGGGGGCTTGTCCTGCCGGTGTGTGCACTCCATTTCCATTATGAGCCGGCCGTCTCCCCGTCGGTGTTCTCCGCGTTCTCCTCGCCGCCCTCGGCGTCGGTCCCGTCTTCAGTCCCGTCTTCGGTGCCGCCGTCGCCGGTCTCGGGCTCAAGCGCCGGCGTGAAGGGGTTTTCGGTCGTGTACTTTGTCACCATGTCACCGATGACCGTCTCGTTGCGCACGACTTCCTTGCCCTCCTTGTAGTCCGTGACCATCTCAATCAAGGCCTGATTGGCGTTGTTGTAGAAAACGACGTCTTCAATCGTGGCGCCGGAGCCGTCGGGATAAATGAGGTCGAGGTTGCTCTTCTCAAGCGGCTGCCGCTTGATGATGTGGTATCCGTTCGTGCCCTTGACCAGCGTGTACTCCCCTTCGGCCAGTTCAAAGGAGGCCGTGATGAATACCGGGTCAAAGCTGATATACTGGTCAATGACATAGCCGTCGGGATAGGTCGTCATGCCGGGGTCCTCGCCGTGCTCGGCCATGAGGGCGTCGAAATCGGCGCCCGTGTCGAGCTGCGCCACCAGAGCGTCGGCCTGCGCCTTGACCGCGGCGTCGTCAAGCGCATTGCCCTCGTCGTCGGTCGTCCGAAGCAGGATGTGTTTGACCCGCACAAAGCTGTCCGACATGAGGGCAAAGAGATCGTCGTCGGTGAAGCCCTCGCTGCCCCGCAGCGACTCGGTCAGTTTGTCGATTTTGATATAGGTGAGCAGCGTGCTCTCAAAGAAACTGCGGGACATGCCGGCGTCGGTGACGGCCTTCTCATAGTTCTCCTCGCTGCCGAACTGTTCGATATAACTTTGAATCTGGCTTGTGACATTCTGCTGGTCGGCCGGCTCAACCGTCAGCCCGGCCTCGACAAAGAGCACGTCGATGATGGCCTCAATCAGACTGCCGTCAATGGCGGATTCAATGCAGAGCTCGCGGTAGGTCGCGGGCTCCTCGGCCGTCTCGTCGAACACCGTGTCCGCGAAGTCGGCAAAGGGCTTGTTCTGATCCGTTTCAAGCGAACCGGCTATGTCGGAAAAATAATAGTAAAAGCTCTCGGCCGACACTTTTGCGTCGCCCAGGGTTGCGGCAGGCTCATTCGGAAAACCTGTGTTGCTGCAGCCGCCAAGGCTTGAGAGCGCCAGCATCAGTGCCAGCAAAGTAGCGAACTTTTTCATTGGATGACCTCCTAAATTTTCGGGACCGCATCCCTTTACGACCGCCCCTTTGGTAAACGTCCATGCGGTTTAAGACGGCGAAAACCGGCGCAGGTTCGCTTTTCGTTATTTTATGCAGCCCTGCCGTCCGCCGCGCCACCCCTGCGGACAGAAATTCCCTGTGTGCCTGGCAGCCTTTTCGCCCGAAATTTGGCGGATTTTGAGGGTCCGCGCAAGGCGGGGGCTGCCGGGTAGTCGTACAGTTAATTATATTACGAGGTTGAAGAAATGTCCAGCACCGGTTATAATGGATTTCGAGGTGATTTTGTGTATAATCCCATTGACCGGCCGCGGGCGATGGCGGCCGTCCGGGAGCTGCTCTGTGCCATCGGCGAGGACCCCGACCGCGAGGGGCTGGCCGAGACCCCCGCCCGAGTGGCCGACATGTACGCCGAGATCTTTCAGGGCCTCACCCGCAATCCGAACGAGGACGTCAAGCTCTTCACCGAACAGCGGCACGAAGAGCTGATTGCCGTGCTCGACATTCCGCTCTACTCCATGTGCGAGCACCACCTGCTGCCCTTTTTCGGACAGGCCCATGTCGTCTATCTCCCCCGCGAGGGGAAGGTCTTCGGGCTCTCCAAAATCGCCCGCATCGTCGACGACTTCGCCCGCCGGCCCCAGCTTCAGGAGCGGCTGACCTCCCAGATTGCCGACTTTCTCGTCGAGGCCGCAAACCCGCTCGGGGTCTGCGTCGTCGTCGAGGCCGAGCACCTCTGCATGACCATGCGGGGCGTGCGCAAACCCGGCAGCCGCACCGTGACCAGCGCCATCCGGGGCATTTTCCGCTCCGACGCCCGCTCCCGCGCCGAGGCCATGGCCATTATAAACAGGCGCTGAGCCATGCGGTACATGGGCATCGTCAACCTCACGCCGGACTCCTTTTCGGACGGGGGAAAATATCCCACGGCGCGGGACGCCGTCGCCGCCGCCCTCGCCCTCGAGGCGGCCGGAGCCGAAGTGCTCGACTTAGGGCCTCAGTCGACCCGGCCGGGCTACAAGGAGATCGGCCCCGAGGAAGAGCTCACCCGGCTCATGCCGGTGCTGACTGCGCTGCGCCCCCTGACAAAAGCTAAGATATCGGTTGACACATACCACCCCGAAGTGGCAAGAGCCGCACTTGCGGCCGGCGCCGACATCCTCAACACCGTGCGCCCGTCGCAGGAACTCTACCGGGTTGCCGAAGAATTTAACGCCGGCCTTGTCATCACACACAACGAGGGGGACGTCAAGTCCGAGCCCGACATTGTGTCACGGGTGACGGACTGGCTCATCCGCGAGGCCGCAAAGACAACGGCGAGTCCTATCTGGATTGACCCGGGGCTTGGCTTTGGCAAGTCCCGCCTCCAAAACTGGCTTTTAATTGAGGGACTGCCCAAACTCGCCGCGACAGGCCTGCCGGTGCTGGTGGCGGCAAGCCGCAAGTCCTTTTTGCCCCACCCCAAAGACGAGTGGACGCGCCGGGTGACGGCCCTTGCCGAGGCGGCAGGAGCCGACATGGTGCGGGTGCACGAGATATAGAGGTAGCCCGCCATACAAAACGGCGGAGAAGGCGGCGGAAATTGAACCCGCGTCCCACGGTGGTGGGGCAAATGATAAGAAATATGGACTACAGTATCTATATTGATTCATTTGAAGGAGCTGAAATCCGGTATGGCACACCACAATTTCAATTTCGAGCACGGTGATATTTTATCCCACCTCGGTGCTACTTGGTATGCATCCTACGCCTACCACCGTCATTGCGATACGACTCACAACAATTACACGCTGGTAGATACATGGAGAAACCGAAAATCTACATATGAAAGACATCTGGAACTGGAGAAGTATTTTACAGAGAAGATCGCCGAGATGAATCCGCAGCGATTGGCCACCAACGCCATAGAACTTACCGGATTGGAAGTGCTGAGGATGGCAAGGGCTGTGCTGGCGAAAATGAATAAATCCTTCTAACACCGCCTAACCCGTCGGGATAAAATATCTTTGCAATGATTCTAACCCAATATACAACGATAAGGATATATCTCCAAAGAAAAAGCCTGTAGTCAC
>DATMXT010000277.1:0-2299 GCA_035561375.1 Terriglobales bacterium
CCATACAGGGACACCTCGTTGATCCTGTCGTAGATGGTGTGGAGTTTTTCCAGACAGGTGCGGGGCTCAAGGGCCGAAAAGCCGGGGGCAATCAGCGCCTTGTCCGGAATCTGCTTCAGCGCCTCCTCGGCAGACATCACTTTGGATTTGTACATCTCCGTGAATTTCGACATGTGTTCTCCTCTTTCTCTCTGAAAAGTATCTATACTCCGCCGGCTGCAAAGCGGCGGAATATGCGGGAAAGTCTGTGCCGGTTTATGGCAGCGCCGGGCGGGGCAAAAGGTGCACCGGCCGTCCCGCCGGAAGGGTTATTTCTCTTTTTTTGCTTCCTCTTCGCCCTTATCCCGAATGACGCCGAGCGGATACTCCTTCATGACGGTCTCGTTGATATAGTCCATGGACTCGAGCGGCGTCATGCCCCAGTTGGTGGGGCAGTTGCACAAAAACTCTATCATGGAATACCCCTTGCCGTCAATCTGGTACTGAATGGCCTTTTTTAAGGCCGCCTTGGCCTTTTTGATGTTGGCGGGGGTGGTGCAGGTGACTCTGGCCAGATAGTAAGGCGTCTTGAGGGAGTTTAAGAGCTCCGGAATGTGCAGCGGATAGCCGACTTCCTCGGGGTCGCGCCCCTTGGGGGCGGTCGTGGCCTTCTGGCCGACCAGGGTGGTCGGGGCCATCTGGCCGCCGGTCATGCCGTAGGTCGAGTTGTTGACGAAGATGACGGTGATGTGCTCGCCGCGGTTTGCGGCGTACATGATCTCGGAGAGGCCGATGGCAGCGAGGTCGCCGTCGCCCTGATATGTGTAAACGATGGTGTCCTTGGGCGCTCTTCTCTTGAGGCCGGTGGCGACTGCCGGGGCGCGGCCGTGAGGCGCGTTCATCTTGTCGACGTTCCAGTAACGGGAGGTGATGCAGCAGCAGCCGATGCCGATGACGCAGACGGTTTTATCGAGGATACCGAGCTCTTCGCAGACCTCGGCGACGGTCTTGGTGATGCAGCCGTGCATGCAGCCGGGGCAAAAGCCGCCGACGATCTCGGGCTGCAGGCCGCCAGTTCTCTTGTATACTTTTTCCATTATAATAACCCCCTTCTTACAGAGCCTTGACGGCGTTGATGATTTCGTCGCGGCCGACAATGACGCCGCCGGAACGGCAGAAAGTCTTTATCGGAATATTGTTGCCGGTCAGGGCCATGGCATACTTCACATCCTCGACCATCTGGGCCGGGATGGACATCTCTACATCAAGAATGACCTTGACTTTCTTCGGGTCGAGCTTCGCATAGGCTTCGTAGGGGAAGGGATTGACGACGACCGGGCGGATGAGGCCGATCTTGACGCCCTCTTTGCGCAGGGTGTCGACAACGGCTCTGCAGACGCGGGCCGAGGTGCCGTATCCGGTCAGGACGATTTCGGCGTCGTCGATCTTGTAGAACTCGACCTCGGTGTCTTCCTTGGTCCAGCGGTCGTACATGGCTTCAGACAGCTTGTTGGAGAACTCGAGGTTGTTGGGGCCGTCGGGATCGCGGCGGGTGCGCTTTGCATTTTCGGCGTTGACATAGACGGCGCGGCCAACCCACGAGTCGATCTCAATGAGGTTGCCCTCACGGTAGCCCTTGCCGTTTACGAGCCAGTTCTTGCGGGCATTCTTGTCGGCGGCCAGCTGCTCATCGGAGACCATGTCGGGCAGCACAACCGGCTCCATCATGGCGCCGATGCAACCGTCGGCCAGAACCATGACGGGGTTGTTGTCTCTCTCGGCATATTTGAATGCCTTGTAGGTCATGTCAACGGCTTCCTGAACCGTGGAGGGGGCGAAGACGATCATTTTGAAGCCGCCGTTGCCCTGGGCCTTGGTGGCCTGCCAGTAATCCTGCTGGGAGGGCTGAATGGAGCCGCCGCCGGGGCCGCCGCGCATGACGTTGACAATGACGGCCGGAAGCGCGGAACCCGCGATATAGGAGATGCCCTCGGACTTGAGGGAAATACCGCAAGAGGAGGAGGAGGTCATGGCCTTGTCGCCCGCGGAGGCGGCGCCCATAACCATATTGACGGAAGCAACCTCGGACTCGCCCTGGACGAAACTGCCGTTAACCTCAGGCATTCTGCGGGCCATATACTCAGGAATTTCATTCTGGGGAGTGATCGGGTAACCGGCAAAGAAACGGCAACCGGCGCGTACGGCGGCTTCGGCAATGGCCTCGCAGCCTTTCATGAATTCTCTTTCCATGTTGTTTTCCTCCTTACTTATAGATCTCGATCGCGCCATCGGGGCACCGAATCGCGCACATCTTGCAGGC
>DATMXT010000278.1:0-4534 GCA_035561375.1 Terriglobales bacterium
GATTTAGCCATTATAAAACCGTATAAAAGGGACAGACCGGAATGAACCGGTCTGTCCCTCAGGCTGTCGAAAAAGTTTTTTTTCGACAGCCTGATTTTCCCGGCCCTCCGATTAGCCGGGAAAATGTGTGTGAAATCCTTATTTTTTAAATATATTTAAAAAACAAGGCAATTAAATGCCGCCCGCCAGCGCGAATTCATTTCGCGCGGGAAGGGCACCGCTCACTTGGCGGAAAACCCGCAGGTTTTTCGACATTCTAAAGGGTGCAAGGCTGAGGCCTTGCACCCTTTTCTCATGAATTTCAGTCTGTGAGGTGAACTTTTCCGTCAATGGCGGCGCCCGGTTCAATGATGACCGACGCCGCCTCAATGTCGCCTGTCAGCACGGCGGTCCCCCGAAACAGTGCCCGGCTTTTGGCGCGGACATTGCCCTTGACCCGCCCCGCCACGTCCACGACGTCGGCCGAGAGGCCCCCGATGACAAGGCCGTCCCCGTCAATGAGAATTGCCCCCGCCGCGGCAAGGTCGCCGCAGAGCTCGCCGCCCCGCACTTCGATGTTGGCGCCGGTCAAAGGGCCCCTGACAAGGCCGGTGACAAGGATGGCGCCCGAAGTGCGAATGCCGCCGTCAAGGCTGCCCCGCACATCATAATCCCCCTCGCCCTCAAGGGGCCCTGTGGCGGTCTCGCCTTTTGCGACGACGACGGCGTCTTCCGATATGGCGGGGAGGACGGTGGCGGCATAAGATTTTGGAGGCGCCGGCACTTCAAGGGGAGGTGCGGCAAACTTTGATGCAGGTGTCCGGCGAACGCCGAAAAGCTCGTTTAAAAAGGCCTTCAGTCCGTGCGGTGCGTCCACTTGTCAGCCCCCCTTACTTACCCTCTGTATCTGCCGCCGCGCCCCCGCCGCCGGTTGAGGCGCACTGTGAGAAACGCGTAGAGGCCGCCTAAAATCAGCAGCCCGCCGACCGTCGCGTAGAGCCAGGGGCCGACTAAGAAGCCCGAGATGCGGGACAGCGCAAACAGCAGAAAACTGCGCTCAATTTCGGATTGGGAGACGAGGGGACTTCGGCCGTACTCAAGGCCTTCGTAACTGAAGACGACTTGGCCCACCGCCTCACCCTTTGCGACGGGGGCCTCAAGGGGCTCCTCCACCGTCACTTCCCGGCTCATGGCGGCGGGCTCGACGTCGGCCGGAATGATGGCCGTGTAGGCCTCGGGGGCGACAAGCGTCACGCTGTCGGTCGTGCTCGAGAGGGTGACGGGCGCTTCGGCCACCGGCTCAAGTTTTGTCAGAAGCTGCGCCAGCCTGAAGTTGCCGTAGCCCCAGTTCATCAGGGCAATTGCGTCTGTGTAGCTGTACTTCTCCTTTGTCGCCTCGTCGCGGGTGGCGCCGAGCACGACGGTGACAAGGGTCAGCCCGTCTTTTTCGGAGGAGGCGAGGATGTTGTAGCCGGCCGCGGTCGAATAGCCCGTCATGAGCCCGTCGGCGTACCGGTAATAGTAGTCCTCGGTCTTGCGGCGCTCGGCGCTCGAAATGACAAGGGCGTTGTTGGAAAAATAATACCGGTCGGCGCTCGTTTTGTTGGTCTTTGGAATGCGCTTATATTGCACTTCGACGATGTCCCTGAGCTGCTGGTTTTTCATGGCGGCGACGGCCAGTTTTGCAAGGTCGGCCGCCGTCGCGTACTGCGCGGCGTCGTCCCCCCCGTGGGGATTGGCAAACTGGGTGTCCGCCATGCCGAGCTGCTGCGCCCTCGCGTTCATCATGGCGACAAAGTCCGGGATGCTGCCGGCCGTGTATTCGGCCAGGGCGTTTGCGGCGTCGGCCCCGGAATTTAAGAGGAGGCAGTAGAGCAGGTTTGTGACGGTCATGACCTCGCCCTCCTTTAGGGAGGAGGTGGCAAGGCCCTTGAGGTTTGCGACGGCCTCGGCCGAGACCGTCACCTCGGCCGAGAGGTCGTCCGCATTTTCCAGCACGACAAGCGCCGTCATGAGCTTGACTAAGGAGGAGGGGGAGCGCTTTGCGAGGTCGTTTTTGCTGTAGAGCACAAAGCCCGTTTCAGGCGCCACAACCAGCGCGGCCTCACAGTGGAGCTGCGGGAGCTCCGAGGCCGCGCCGGCTGTCAGTGTCAGAGTCAGCAGCAAAACGAGCGCTGCCGCAGTGGTCACAAGGCGCCTCATTCAGATGATAAATTCCTTTTCGGAGTATTCCGGGAGCGTCGGCTTTCTCGGCGGAATCCGCCTGAGAGGGTCGTAGACGAAGTGGCGGCACTTGTAGTCCTCCGCCACGACGCCCTGTCTTAAGCAGTTTACGTTGCCGGTGTCGGCGAGCCGCTCGCCAAAGCGGCAGTAGGCACAGGCCGGGCGCATGCCGCTCCCGAAAATGGTCTTTTTCATTCCACCGTCACCGACTTTGCGAGATTTCGCGGTTTATCCACGTCGCAGCCACGGGCTACGGCGATGTGATACGAGAGAAGCTGGAGCGGGATAACGGCAAGCGAGGGCATCAGAATGTCCTCGAAGTCGGGGAGTGCAATGACGTCATCGGCAAAATAGAGGCTGTTCCTGACGCTCTCCCGGCAGACGGCGAGCACCCTCGCCCCCCGGGCGTCGACCTCCTTGGTGTTGGAGACCATCTTGTCGGCGAGGTCGCTCTGGGTCGCAAGCGAGATGACCGGAACCCCGTCTGTGACCAGCGAGATGGTGCCGTGCTTGAGTTCCCCGGCGGCGTAGGTCTCGCTGTGCATGTAGGAGATCTCCTTGAGCTTGAGGCTGCCCTCAAGGGCCAGGGCATAGTCGAGCCCGCGGCCGATGAAAAAGAGGTCCTCATAATCCTTATAGCTCGCGGCCAGCGCCTTGAACTCCTCCTCGCGGGCGAGAATCCCCGTGATGAGGTCGGGCATTTTCTGGAGTTTTACCGTGAAGGCCTTCAGCTCCTCAAGGCTCATGAGCCCCCGGACATAGGCCATGCGGGCCGCGAGCATGTAGCCGACGGCGACCTGGGCCGAATAGGCCTTGGTGGTGGCGACGGCGATTTCGGGCCCGGTCCAGGTGTAGACCACATGGTCCGACTCGCGGGCGATGGAGGAGGCGACGACGTTGACAATCGAGAGAATTTTGCTCCCGCAGCTCTTGGCCAGTTTCAGGGCGCCCAGCGTGTCGAGGGTCTCGCCCGACTGGGAGATGACGATGACCAGGTCGTCGGGGGTGAGAATGGGCTGCCTGCCGCGGAATTCGGAGGCGACTTCGACGTCGACCTTGACGCGGCACATGCGCTCAATGACGTATTTGGCCACCATTCCGGCGTGCATGGCGCTGCCGCAGGCCAGCACCGTGATGGACTTGCAGCTTTTCAGCAAGTCGTCCGGCAGCTCATCCGCACCGAACTGCACAATGCCGTCCCTGATGCGGGGGCCCATCGTGGCCTTCAGGATGGAGGGGGTCTCGTGAATTTCCTTGATCATGAAGTGGGGGTAGCCGCCTCTTTCTGCCGCGGCGTAGTCCCAGGTGATTTCAAGGACTTCTTTTTTGACGGGGTTTTTGTCAAAGTCGAGCACCGTCACCTTGTCTGCCTCAATGACCGCGATTTCGCCCGGCTCCATGACGTAGTAGTTCTTGGTGTACTTGATGAAGGCCGGCAGCCCCGAGGCCATGAAGTTCTCCCCGTCGCCAAGGCCGATGAGCAGCGGATTTTCCTGCCGCACGCAAATAATTTTGTCGGGTTCATCCTTGCAGATGATGCCAAAGGCGTAGGTGCCCTTGATGCGGCCCAGCGCCATGATGACGGCGTCTAAAAAGTCGCCCTTTTGCTTATAGCACCAGTCGATGAGGTGGGCCGCCGTCTCGGTGTCGGTCTGGGACTTGAAGGTGTAGCCCTCTTTGAGCAGGAACTCCTTGAGCTCCAAATAGTTTTCAATGATGCCGTTGTGGAGCAGCGCAATGTGCTCGCTGCAGTGGGGATGGGCGTTCTCGTCGGTCGGGCCGCCGTGGGTGGCCCACCGGGTGTGGCCGATGCCGCAGTGGGTGTCGGCGTCAAGCCGCCCCTCCATCTTCTTTTCGAGGTTGGAGATGCGCCCCGCGGCCTTGACCTCCTGAATCTCCCCGTTTTCAAAAAAAGCCAGCCCCGCCGAGTCATATCCTCTGTACTCGAGGGTCTTGAGGCCGTTCAGCAGAATGTCGGCGCACCTCTGTGGGCCGACGTATCCGATAATTCCACACATGGGTTAAGTTTCCTCCAAACAATATGTATTCAGCCGAAGACATCACATATTTGGAAGGCGCCTGCCGCTTACGCGCATCTGTGCTGCCGTCGCCGGCAGTTTTGGGCGCTTTTATCGACCGCGGCCCGGCCGGGGGGCACCCGCCGAAAATTCGATGAACCCCCGCCTCGTCTGCCGGCCGGACTCGCGGTCCGCCGGCTCCGGCGCTTTTGTTTGAGCTGATTTACATAATATATCCCTCCTTTGCGAAATCCGGCTGTCAGTACAGTATACACGAATTAGCGGAAAATGGCAATAGGTTTACATAATAGAAT
>DATMXT010000279.1:0-5892 GCA_035561375.1 Terriglobales bacterium
GTTCTATCAGGGTTCTGCGGCAGCCCTCTTTTCCTCTTTTTTGGTCGACCGGAACATTTCAGAAGAGGAACTGGCCCAAATTAAAAAAATGATTGAGGAGAGCAGATAGCCATGAGAGGTGAAGAGATGCTTCGGCTCATTTTCCAGACGGTCTTCAATTTGTCGCTGATAGGCACTGCCATGATTGCCGTCGTGGCTGCGGTGCGCGGTCTGTCGCTCAGAAAGAGGCTCCTGCAAAGCTCTTTCTTTGTCCTCCTGTGGATGATGATCCTGCTGCGCATGGTCACGCCCTTTTCGGTTCCCTTCTTATCTGTAAATTCGTTTTTGGGTTCATACGGGGCCGGCTGGCCGGAGGCGCAGCCGGCCTCTGAGGCTGACGGAAAACCATCAAGCCAAATTCAATCTGACGGGGTAAATCCCCAGGGCGGCGAGGCCCAAACAAGCAATACGGGTCTTGCCGGCAAGGGCGGCTTGGGCGCAACCTCTGGCGCGCAAGAATTAAAACCCCGAAATGACGTGGGTCTTCCCGGCGGAAATACCCGTATGACAGCATATGCGCTCATCCCCCTGCTCTGGCTGGCCGGCGCCGCGCTGATGGCCGGCGCATTCCTGACTGTCTGGCTCCTTACGGTATTAAGGGAGAAGGACAGCGCCCGTATCTCCTATGCCGGGTGGCAGAAAATCAAAAGCATTTCAAAAACCGGCCGGGATATCCCGCTGAAGCTCTTAAAAAACTCCTCTTCAAATCAGGGGCCGCATGTCTCGGGGGTGTTTTCCCCCGCCATCATCCTTCCGGCCCCGATGGGCTGTGAACAGAGCGAACTCACGGACCACATCCTGCTCCACGAGCTGACCCACATCCGGCATTTCGACAATTTAAAGAAAGCGGTTGCCGCTTTTGCGCTCTGCCTGCATTGGTTCAACCCGGTGTTCTGGCTTTGCTGGGTCTTATTTTTACGTGACCTCGAGTGCAGCTGCGATGAAAAAGTCGTCAGGCTGCTGGGCGCCGGGGAGCGGAAAAATTATGCGCAGTCCATCTATGAATTCGCCTGCCGGTCGCAGCATGTCCTGCTCTGTCATTTCTCGGCGTCGGGAAAAACGGCGGTGGCAAGCAGGGTGAAACGAATTCTCGAAGGCACTCAAAAGCTGTCCTTTGCCGGAATGTTGAGCCTTGGAACGGCGTTTTCACTGTTGACAGCGGGCTTCGCCGTCACCCCCCTGATGAGGGTCTCCCCCGCCCCACCGGCTGAGAGCTTTTTGGTCTACGCGGCATCCGACGGACTGTACCGGACCGATTTAACGGCCGACCGCCCGGTAAAAATATTCGACGGGCAGTGGGTGTCCCATCCGGTTTTATCCCAAAACGGCGATATGGTCATGTTCCGGCAAGGCGATATGGCGCCGCAGGACGGGCCCGGCCCCGTCGGCATGTCCTGCTACATATACACCTTTGAATTTGGGCGGACGATCCCGCTGGCAGAGCCGGTCTACTCCTACTGTGCAGGGCCGTACAACAGCTTTGTCATCGGCACGACTGACGGGAAACTGCTCAAAGTGAGCATTGAGACCACGCGGCATGACGGCGCCGGCGCGCCCGAATATCGCACGGAGGATATCTCCGTCTGGCCCGCGGCCGTGGAGAAAGACCCCTTGGTCTCCATTCAATATGAAAACCTGAAACCCTCACCGGGTTTCCGGTATCTGGCGTACAACGTCGATGTCAAGGACGAGCGGACGGATAACCGGCCTGAGGGGTTCGGCCCCTATTCGAGCGGCGGCCTGTATGTGCTGGACCTCGAGACGGGAAAAGCCGCGGCGGTGGTAAACCCGATTCGCGCCACAGAGCAGAGTTTTGGCAACAACCCCGAGCCCGGGCCTTGGTCCCCTGACGGAAAAACCCTGTGGGTGTGGGACAAACCGCAGTCCGGCTCCCTGTCTGCCGACGGTGTCGGCGGGTTCTTCTATCACGCGGGCACAGGGGAGCGGACAGAATGCGATTCCATGATGCTGGGCTATGATGAGAACATCAGTTATTCCGGCGCGGGGACCGCCGCCACGCTCGGCGGCGGGGGGAGAGAGATGTTCTCCGGCAAGCGCATTGACCTCACTTCGGACTACAGCGGCGAAAAAGCGCAATTTCAGGAGCTGAAAAGCATATCCGAAAAAGGTCTGGTCCCCGCCATGCCGCAGCTTTCGGCCGACGGGAAAACCCTGTACTTTGCCGCCACAAGTCGCACGGATACGGACGGCAACGCGCAAACATATCCTTTAAAAAGACAGCTCTATTCAATTCAGCCGGAGACCGGTGAAGTGAGTCAAATCACCTCCGACCCAAATTATCGCAATGAAAATCCGGTGCTGCTCAAAGACGGGGCGCATTTGATCTTCGGGCGGGCGAGCGCCGGGGCATACGACGGAAAAATGGAAATCTGGACGATTGACTTGCAAAGCGGCGAGGAGACCAGGCTGGCGGCATGGGCGGAGCCCGACCCCGAAAATGTCTGGATGTCGGGCAAATACGATGATTACTACGGCAGGGGTTGCTGGAGCGGCATATTTGCGGTCTGCGACGGGACGGCAGCCGGCTGAAAAGACGCCTTGGCACTTATCCCCTCCGCCCGAATAGGGCGGAGGGGATATTTTATCTTTCAGGGGGTCATCATCCCGGCTCAAATGGGTATAATACCCATAAATTGTCCGCATTGACAAAAACGGGGCGCAAATAATTGAGAATGCCAAAAGAGAGGTCATAAAATATGGAGTCTTTCACGCGAATCCCTTCACACGTGGGAATCATCCCGGACGGGAACAGACGATGGGCAAGTGATAGGGGTTATCCAAAAAGGGACGGGTACAAGCACGGCATCGCCCCGGGCTTTGAATTATATGAAATTCTGCTGGAACACGGCGTCAAGGAGGCCACCTTTTACGGATTCACGAAAGACAACAACAAGCGGGCTGTGGACCAGCGGGAGGCATTTACACAGGCCTGCGTCGACGCGGTCGAACTTTTGAGCGGGCGGGACGCAAATTTGCTGGTCGTCGGAAACACCGACTCGCCGGCATTCCCGCGGGAGCTTATGCCCTTTACCGGGCGCCGCGTGCCTTTCGGGCGGGGGCTCATGAACCTCAATTTCCTTGTCAACTATGATTGGGAGTGGGACCTCGGGAACTTGAAGGAGCACAAGGAGCTGGCCTCCCACGAGATCAGCCGAATCGACCTCATCGTCAGGTGGGGCGGGCGGCGCCGGCTCAGCGGTTTTCTGCCGGCCCAATCCGTCTATGCCGATTTTTATGTCGTTGACGAGTATTGGCCCGACTTCAAGCCGTCGCAGGTTTTGGACGCACTCAAGTGGTATCAGGACTGCGACGTGACGCTGGGTGGATAATCTATAATCGAAGGCAAAAGGCCGCAGGCAATCTGCGGCCTTTTGCTGCGGCTCTCTTTTTACGGGCTGTTTTGGGCTATCCCATCCGCCCCGTTCATAGAATATGATGAAAATATGAGTGAGGGGGCTGTCAAATGGGTTTTTATGTAAATGTAGAAAAAGACGTGAAGGTATACATAGAGGATATCAATCCGGGTGGCAAGAAAACCGTTTTCTTTGTGCACGGCTGGCCCGGGAACCACAATCTTTTTGAATATCAGTTCAACGTGCTGCCCCAAATGGGCATCCGGTGCGTCGGAATGGACTACAGAGGCTTTGGCCAGTCCGACAGGCCCTGGACCGGATACGACTATGACCGGCTGTCGGACGACATCCGGAGCGTCGTCAATTCGATGAAACTGCGCAACTTCATCCTCCTTGGTCATTCGACGGGCGGCGCCATCTGCGTGCGCTACATGGCACGGCACAAAGAACACGGCGTGTCAAAGCTCGTGCTCTGCGCCGCGGCCGCCCCCAGCCTCATTCAGCGGCCCTACTTCCCATATGGCCTGAAAAGAGAGGACATCCTGAACATTATTGGGGGCGTATATAAAGACCGGCCCCAGACCCTGCGCAACTTCGGGGATATGATTTTTTACAATCCCGTGACCTCGGCCCTGTCCGATTGGATTTTTGACCTCGGCCTTCAGGCCGCCGGCTGGTCCACCGTCGCAATCGCGAAAACATGGCTGGGTGAAGAGCAGCTCTTTGAAGATTTGAAGAAAATTCACGTGCCCACGCTGATTTTGCACGGCGTCAACGACCGGGTCTGCCTGTTCCCGCTGGCGACGGCCCAGCACGAGGCCATTCAGGGCTCAAAGCTGGTCCCCTTCGAGTCCTGCGGCCACTTCCTGTTTTATGACCAAATGGATAAATTCAATAAGGAGCTCACTCAGTTTATTGAGGAATAGCGCTTTGCGCTTGACGTCTTTTGCGCATATCGCGCGAAAAGGGCCGCCCCGCAAGTGGGCGGCCTTTTTCATGCCGTCATATTATTTGCCGGGGACATCGGTTTTCCGGGGGGCCGTAATCGGAAATTTCAGTCTCCGTGTTGAGAAAACCGCTTTGAGTATGGTATATTTGTTTTATCGTGCGCCAGCTTTTGGAATTGCCGCCATGCGGCGGGCAGAAATGAGGGATAGCAGAAGATGAAACACACACGCTGTATCGCGCTAATCACGGCGCTCATGCTTTTGACGTTGTCCGCCTGTTCATACGGGGCGGAGCCTGCCGAAGACTTGGCCGCAAACCCGCCGCCCACGCCCCCGGAGACCGCCGAGCCGGCGGGCGACCCCCCTGCCGAAAAAGTCACCGCAGGCCCCCAGCCTGCGGCCGACCCGGTCAGTGAGCAGGACATCACCGTGGAAGCGACCCCCGTCACCCTCACCGAGCGGCCGGAGTTCCGCCCCGAAGACCGGGTCCGGGAGGAGGAGCTGGTCTCGCTGCAGGGCTATTCGATTGGCATGACTTTCGCTGAGGCGCAGCAAGTCTGGGAAATTCCGAAAAACGTCGTAGACTACGGGATGAACAGATGGACGCCCGAGATGCCGAACCTGTGCATCTATGTGGGAAACATGTATTACGACTTCAGGCCCCGCCCCGACGCCGACGCGAGCGACTTCGACAACTATGTGCTCAGCCAGTTCTACTATGGGGAGTCCATTTTCTGCACGAACCGTGAGCCGCTGAGCGTGCTCCGGGATATCGAGCTCGGCGACATGATCGGAGATGTGCTGAAGTCCCTGCCCGGCAACCGAACGCCGCGAAAATGGGCGCTTGACCAGCTCTACGGCGAGTACAGGCAGCCGGACAGCGCGAGTCTGGAGTATACCACAAACCTGGGGTTTTATGACCTGAGGATATACTGCGACAGCTGCTGGCTCCAGTTGATGTTTGGCAGCAGCGGTAAGCTCTGGATTGCCGAGGTGTACGCGTATTAATTGCCGGCAAAGGGCCCCGCGAAGGCGTGTCTCCGTGAAAAGGTAAAAAACAGGCGAGCATCATAACGCCACAGGCGCAGTAAAAAACGAAGGATATTCCCGCGTTCGAAATGCGTATTGCCGGTGTCGTCACAGCGGCGCAGTCCTAAGCGGGAGTTTATTGAAGCGCGCCCGCCAAGTATCTCGTCTGAAATCCAATTCTTCTTTCGCGAAGTCATTCATGCATAAGCATCCGCTCACTCATCCAGCCAACTGCGGACATACTCTTCCCGGACATCCATGCGGGCGGCGACCTCAGATACCGTCATGCCGCCTTCCCGGAAGCGGCGCGCAACCGCAGTGATGTTCTCGCCGACCTCAATGATATGGCCGTCCGGGTCATAAAATCGCACCGCCCGCTGCCCCCACGAGTGTTGGGCAGGCGGATGAACAAGTTCCAGGCCCTCCAGCCTGCTCAAAAAGTCGTCGAAATTGTCTTCTTCAAAATATAGTTCGCCCGCGTTGGCCTTGAACCTGACGTCAAG
>DATMXT010000280.1:0-3447 GCA_035561375.1 Terriglobales bacterium
TGCCCCAGCGGCGTTCTGGCGTAGGAAAAGCCCATCGTGACGTTGAAAATCGTGAGCATGACCCCGAGGAGCATCAGGCAGGAGGGGACAATGCTGCCCTCCTCGGGCAGCTCCTCCTCCGGCTTTTTAAAAATTGAGACCGTAAAATAGATGATGGCCGGCAGGAGTGCGATGAGGACGAGTTCCAGCAGCGAAAAGGGCAGCCATCCGGTCAGCCACTTGACGGGGGCCGAGATCGCTTTGGACACCGGCACCAGATATTTTGTGACGGCGGCGGCGGGCAGCGCCCGCGGGAGCACCCATGTCAGGGCGGCCGCGAGGACGGCGGCGACGGCCCAAAACCATCGCGACGTAAAGCTCCACCGCCTGCCGCGGTAGCGGTCCTGTAGTTTCCGGTTCAAAAATCCTCCCCCTTCGGTCCCTGCCCCAGCATAAAAATCGCCGCTTGCTGCACGGTGGACACAGCAAACGGCGATGCAGACTATGTAACATTATAGCAGGCTTTTGCGAAAAGTTATACGCAAAACTGATAAAATCGCATAATGTCGAGAAAATCGCCGCAGGCAAAGGACACGGTCTTGGCGTCAAGCTGTTTTGCACCGGGGTAGAAGGCGTGGTAGCTGGCCGAGGCGTGCTCAAAATAGCGCACTTTGATTTCAAAGCTCTTTGGCAGCTTCAAAAGGCAGGCCGAAAGGTCTCCTGACAGCGCCTCTTTCATGGCCTCCCGCATGCGCCGCTCAACGACGGCGGGGTGGGGCGCGATGGTGCCGCGGCCGATGCCGGTATAGGTCTCGACCGTTGTGATGCCGGGAATCCATTTCTTTGCCTCGCGGCAGATGCCGGCGTCGCCGCTGAGGAAGACGACCGGGACCCCGTAGCAGGCCGCGACGTGGGCGTTAAAGAGGAACTCGCTCATGCGCTGCCCGTTTAGCTCAATCCACTCGTTGTCGCGGTTGGTGGTGTGGGAGAGCGGAGAGTCGGGGAAGGAGGCGCCGGAATGGTAGCCCGTGAACGCCGCGGCGTCAAACTTCTCAAGCTGAATGCCGCTCATCATGGAGTGCATGTCGCCGCGCCAGCCTCTGGCGAGGAAAACCTCCTCCGGCAGCATGGACGGGATGATGTTGCGGGCGGTGTTGTGGGCGTCCCGCACCACAACCCGGGTCGCCCCGGCGTCTAAGGCGCCCGCCGCCGCCGCCGCCACCTCTTTTGACATCTGCAGCTGGAACTGCGCGTAGTCGGGGTTTCCGCAGACCGTCTCGGACCAGGCCGTAATTCCGCAGGTGCCCTCAATGTCGCTGCTGATAAATACCCTCATCGTATGTACCTCCCCCGTAATGTCTGGGTTGACTTCGCTCACACTTCTTTTATCCTAACACCGGCGGCCCCCGGCCGTCAAGCGAGTCCCGGAAGCCCCGCCGCCACTACCATGAGCATGACGGCGGCAAAATAGAGCAGGGCGCAAAGCCTGACCCCCTTGCCGCCCAGCAGGGCAGAAGCTGTCAGCCCCGTCATGACGGCGTGCGCCGCCATGGCGGTTATCATCATGAGGGGGCGCCCCGCAAAGAGGCCCAATGTGCTGACAAAGGCAAAGCCGAGCCAGGCCTCACAGAGAAAATGGTCGGCCCCAATCGGGGTCTTGCAGGCGGAGCACCGGCCCCCGAGGGCGGCGTAGCTGAAAAAGGGGATGAGCTCCCACCAGCGCAGCCGCCGCCCGCAGCGCTCGCAGTGCGAGGGCGTGCGCACCCAGTCGAGCCCTTTGGCCCTTCGCCGGACGACGACCAGCAAAAAACTGCCCACGGCCGCCCCGGCTGTAAAAACAAGCAGATAGAGCGCTGCCGTGAGCAGTTTTTCCATTGTCTTTTACTTCTTTCCGAGTTTCTCCTTCACGGCCGCCTGGGCCGCCGCAAGGCGGGCCAGCGGCACCCGGAAGGGAGAGCAGGAGGTGTAGTTCAGTCCGATGCGGTGCAGGTATTCGACGGTGGCGGGGTCGCCGCCGTGCTCGCCGCAGACGCCGAGCTTGATGTCGGGCCGGGCCTCGCGGCCGAGCTTGACCGACATTTCAACCAGCTTGCCGATGCCCTTCTGGTCGAGCTTGGCAAAGGGGTCGGACTCGAAAATTTTCTTGTCGTAGTAGGCTTCAAGGAATTTCCCGGCGTCGTCCCGGCTGAAGCCGAACCCCATCTGGGTCAGGTCGTTTGTGCCAAAGGAGAAGAACTCGGCCTCTTTCGCAATCTCGTCGGCGAGCAGCGCCGCGCGGGGAATTTCAATCATGGTGCCGACAAGGTAGGGAATTTCGACGCCGACTTCGTCCATGACCTCCTTCGCCGTCCTGACCACGATGTCCTTGACGAACTTCATTTCGACCGGGTCGCCGACCAGCGGAACCATGATTTCGGGGCTGACCTTCCCGCCCTCTTTGATGACGATGGCGGCCGCCTCAATGATGGCCCTCGTCTGCATCTCGGTGATTTCGGGGTATGTGACCGACAGGCGGCAGCCGCGGTGGCCCATCATCGGGTTGAACTCGTGCAGCGAGGCGACGGTGACCGTCAGCTCCTCGGCCGGGATGCCCATTTCGGAAGCGATTTCGGCGATCTCCTCCGGGGTCTTGGGCAAAAACTCATGCAGCGGCGGGTCCAAAAACCGGATGGTGACGGGATAGCCCTTCATGGCTTTGAAAATGCCGACAAAGTCGGCCCGCTGCATGGGCAGCAGCTTTGCGAGGGCCGCCTTGCGCTGCTGCGCCGTCTTGGAGACGATCATCTCCCGCACCGCCTTAATGCGGTCGGCCTCGAAGAACATGTGCTCGGTGCGGCACAGGCCGATGCCCTGCGCGCCGAAATTGTAGGCCACTTCGGCGTCGTGCGGCGTGTCGGCGTTGGTGCGCACCTTGAGGCGGCGGGCCTCGTCGGCCCACTTCATAAACCGGTCGAAGTCACCGGTGATGGCGGCGGCGACGGTCGGGAGCTTCCCGAGATAGACGTTGCCGGTCGTGCCGTCGATGGAGAGCCAGTCGCCCTCGCGGACGGTCATGCCCGCAACCGACAGGGTTTTTTCCTCTTCGCTGATGGAGAGTTCGCCGCAGCCGGCGACACAGCATGTCCCCATTCCGCGGGCGACGACGGCGGCGTGGGAGGTCATTCCGCCGCGGGCCGTGAGGATGCCCTCGGCCACATACATGCCCTCGATGTCCTCGGGGGAGGTCTCAAGCCTTACGAGCAGCACTTCTTCGCCGGCACCCGCGGCCCGGGCGGCGTCCTCCGCCGTGAAATAGACCTTTCCGCAGCCGGCGCCGGGCGAGGCCCCAAGGCCCTTCGCGATGGGCTCGGCAGCCTTCAGGGCCGCCGCGTCAAAAGCGGGGTGCAGCAGGGCGTCGAGCTGTTTTGGCTCGACTTTGAGCAGCGCCTCGTCGGTCGTCAGCATGCCCTCGTCGACGAGGTCGACGGC
>DATMXT010000281.1:0-5758 GCA_035561375.1 Terriglobales bacterium
AAATAAGGCCAATCTATGCCGCCCGCGAGCGCGAATTCACTTCGCGCGGTAAGGGCACCGATTAATTGGCGGAAAACCCAGAGGTTTTCCGCCACTCAAAGACGGCGGCCGCAGCCGCCGTCTTGATGTAATTTTTACGCCTTTCGCTCCCCGAGCCGCTCTAAAATGGCTAAAAACCGCTGCCAGTAGAGCCTTGTCTCATCGAGCAGGAAATACTCGTTTGGCGAGTGGGCATAGTAATAGGGGGAGCCCAAGGCCACAACGCAGGCGCCCGGCATGCTCTGCGTGAAAATGCCGCATTCGAGCGTCCCCTGCGAGATGCCCATCTCGTGCTCGGGATAGAGCTCCTTGATGAGCGCCTTGACGTCGTCCGACATATTATACTCCCAGTGGGGCAGGTCCCGCCCGATGCGGTGGGCGATATCCAAAGCCTCGCAGATGTGTACGACCTTGTCGTAGAGGTAGTATTTCTTGCCCGGCACCGTCGCCCGGATGAGAATCGTGACAAAGAGCTCTTTTTCTCTCGTTTCGACAACGCCGACGTTGGAGCAGCTCTCCATGGCCCCCTTGAAGTCGTGGTTGAGGGAGAAGACGCCGTCCGGCAGTGCCGCCAGCAGTGTGCGCAGCCGGTTTGCGGTGTGGGCGTCAAAGGCCTCCTTGGGGGGCGTGGGGCAGGGCAGAAAGTGGAACTGAATATCGGGGTCTCTTTTGACCATTTCGCCCTTGAGCTCGCCCGCCACCCGGTCGACGACCTTCATGGCTCTGGCCAGTTCCGCCGGGGCAAAGCCGATGACGGCTTTGGCATTGCGGGCAAAGGCCGAAGACATGCCGGCCCCGCCCTGCATGTCTAAGAGCTGGTACTTGACCTCCTTGTCGAGGGCGATGAGCACGCGGTTGAGGAGAATGATGGCGTTGCCCCGCTCAATCATGGCGTTGGCGCCGGTGTGCCCGCCGATCAGCCCGTCCACTGAGAGGGTGTAGGCGAGGGCGTTCTTGTCAAGGGCCTCGGTGCCCTTGCGCATGGTCATTTCGACTTCGAGCTCCCCCGAGCCGCAGACGCAGACGGCCCCGGCATCGAGGTTGATGAGGAGCTTCGCCGAAATTTTGTCGTAGGCAAGGCCGAAGGCCCCGCCCATGTCGGTCTCCTCGTCGGTCGTGAAAACCGCCTCAATCGGCGGGTGCTTCAGGGACTTGTCGGCCAGCAGCGCCATGATGAAGGCGACGCCGACCCCGTTGTCGGCCCCCAAAGTGGTGCCGCTCGCCATGACCTTGTTGTTGCCTATGACCCGCAGCTTCAGGGGGTCTTTCGAGAAGTCGTGGGTGACGCCGGGCTCCTTTTCGCAGACCATGTCGAGGTGGGACTGCACGGCGACAGGCGGCGCCCCCTCCATGCCGGGGGAGGCGGGCTTGTAGATGAGCACGTTTTGCCGTCCGTCCTGATAGGTCTCTAAACCGAGTGACCGGCCCACGCCCGCGGCCCAGTCGCTGACCCGTTTTTGCTCGCCCGGCACGCGCGGAATCTGTGACAGCTCATGGAAGTATTTGAGCACCGCGGCGGGCTCCAACCCTTCAAAAACATAGGACATTTTCATTCCCCCTTATGCGCTTTTATTTATTCTATACCGACAAAAGGCAGTTGACAATAGGGCCGTTTCATGGTATTTTATTATGGCAGTCAAATTACGCAGGTGTTGTTCAATGGTAGAACGTCAGCCTTCCAAGCTGAATACGAGGGTTCGATTCCCTTCACCTGCTCCACGAACTGTCAGCCCCGGCAGCGCAAATTTGCGCCCGTAGCTCAGGCGGATAGAGCAACTGCCTTCTAAGCAGTGGGCCAGGGGTTCGAGTCCCTTCGGGCGCGCCATTTGTTTTCCATGGTGGGTATAGCTCAGTTGGTTAGAGCGCCAGGTTGTGGCCCTGGAGGTCCCCGGTTCGAACCCGGATATCCACCCCAAAAGGTAAAGGGGATGCCACCGGCATCCCCTTTTACAATATGATGGGCCGTAGCCAAGTCGGTAAGGCACAAGACTTTGACTCTTGCATTCCGCTGGTTCGAGTCCAGCCGGCCCAGCCAGAAAAAAGCAGGTCCCAGGGCCTGCTTTTTTCAACGTTCAACGATATTCGCCTGCGCCAGTGGTATTGCCTGCGGCCAGTTGGGGCGAATCGCATATCACTTGCGGCCCCCGGCCACAAATATCACTGCGAAGCGATATCACTGCTCCCGCAAAGAGCAATATCACTTCTTATGTCCAAAAGCCGTAACTTTTTTCAAAGAAAAGCCGAAATACACTGTGTCCGGATTGTGCATAAACAGCAAAAAGTCGCACAATTTGGAGAAAGTTGGGTTTTTTATTCGGTTAGAGGCTACTCACCGAAACAGACAGCTCCCCCGGACACAGGGTGCGGGCAAATTCATAGAAAATCGAGAATGATTTATTGTCTTCACTTGACAAAACAGACTAAACCGCTCCGGATAAACCCTCAAACATCACGCAAAATTGTGAATAAAGGGTTAATTCTTTGGAATAGTATGCAAGTTGCCCCCAAAAGTCATTGCATATTATTCTTGTGTTTGGTATAATCTTTTCGGTGGTGCAGTATCCTAGTCAGACACGGTGGTCACCAGAGCGGGCCTAAAAATCCGTTAAAGGGCATATCGATGAAACTTCTTGTGCTTGCTGCTTGCGCCCAGCTTGGGGTGAGTGCTGGAAGGTAGGCTTAAGGGCGGCCCTCAATGGCATGAGGCAACGACCCTTTTGCTACGGAGACCTGTTTGCGTGGGCGGGCATTCGGCAGCTTTTGCCAATGTACTGCCTACGGGACAGGGTGAAACCTGCAAAACGGGCCCTGCGTGGCGCTGTGTGCAGAGTAGCCTGCCTTGCGTGGACGTGTGCGAATAGGGGATCAGACGGGGGAGGCCCTGGCCGGGTCGAACCTGTTATTGCCCCTTGAAACCGCGGCTGCAAAAGAGGCTAAGGACCGCCCGTGTCTGTCGGGGAAAACTCCTAGGCTGTTAGCGATAGACAGGACAGGGATTAAAGTGTGTACTAAGTGGCAATCGAGTACCGTTTTCGGCGACGAGGCGGTCCGGACTTCAATGGGAAACCACCCTTACGGCAACGGAGGGCAGACCGGGGGGAAATCCAACTCGACCTGAAGGCGCAGAATTTACTTGTCCTGTTACCACCTACATTTTTTTATTTTAAAGGATTGTGATATCGGCAATGCCGGACATACGTCCCGCTTCGCAAAACGGAAAAGACAAGGCTTCCATTGACAAGAGCCCCGGTTCATGGGTCTTTAAAACGGTGGTCATGACCCTTGTCATTTCCTTTTCGCTCTCGCTTTTCGCGTCGACGGTTTTGCTTGGCGTCAACATTTACTTAGCGCTTACGCTGCTGCTTTTTTTTGTTTTAATCAACATCGGGTTTGATATTGTGGGCACAGCGGTCACGGCGGCGATCGGGCCGCCGTTTCATTCCATGGCGGCCAGACGCGTACCCGGCGCGGCCGAGGCCTTATGGCTCATCGGCAACGCCGAC
Source organism: Terriglobales bacterium (assembly GCA_035561375.1). Classification (GTDB taxonomy): domain Bacteria; phylum Bacillota; class Clostridia; order Oscillospirales; family Feifaniaceae; genus DATMXT01. The sequence continues at coordinate 3,543 of DATMXT010000281.1, forward strand.
AAGGTCGCCAACGTCTGCAACGACGTGGTCGGCGACATCTCGGGCATCATTTCCGGCACGGCGACGGCCGTCATCATCTCGGCGTTTTTCGCGGGCAGCGGCGTCCTGGCCCCCACGCTGATGACGGCTTTTGTCGCGGCGCTCACGGTCGGGGGCAAGGCCCTTGGCAAGGGCTTTGCCATTAAAAAAAGTAACGACATCGTCTTTTTCGTGGCGCGGGTCATACACGCCTTTAAGCGCGTCTTTGGGATGAACGATAAGTGAGGTACTTTGCTTTGCGCATTTTGGATAAAATCGACGCACCGAACGATGTGAAAAAGCTCACGATGCGCCAGCAAAGAAAACTGTGCGATGAAGTACGCTGCGAAATACTCAGCGTCTGCGCCAAAAACGGGGGGCACCTGTCCTCTAACTTAGGCGCCGTGGAGCTGACGGTCGCGCTCCACCGCACATTCGATTCCCCCGCGGACTGCATTGTCTTCGACGTCGGCCATCAGTGCTACGCCCACAAGCTGCTGACAGGGCGCCGGGCGGCTTTTTGCGACATTCGCACCGAGGGCGGCCCTTCGGGCTTTCCCCGCATTGACGAGAGCCCGCACGACGCCTTTTGCACCGGCCACAGCAGCACCTCCATTTCGGCCGCCGCCGGCATTGCGGCGGCCAAGAAGCTCTGTGGAGACCCGTCCTTCACGGTCGCCGTCATCGGCGACGGCTCCATGACGGGCGGCCTCGCCTACGAGGGGCTCAACAACGCGGCCGGCTGCGGCAAGCTCCTCATCGTCTTAAACGACAACGACATCTCCATTTCCCGCAACGTCGGCTCAGTCGCGAAATACCTCTCCAAAATGACCTCGCGGCCCGGCTATTTCCGGCTCAAGGACGCCACCAAGAAGACGGTTCTGTCCCTCCCCGGCGTCGGCAAGCCGCTCTACAGAGGTCTTGCCGCCACCAAAAACTTTGTCAAGGACGCCGTTGTCAACAGCAACCTGTTTGAGGACTTCGGCTATAAATATTACGGCCCCTTAAACGGCCACGACCTCAAGGTCATGGAGGACGTCTTCAAGCGGGTCAAAGACCGGGGGGAGGCGGCCATTGTCCACCTCAAGACCATAAAGGGCTACGGCGTCGAGTACGCCCAGCGGGACCCCTCTACATACCACGGCGTCCCGCCCTTTGACGCGAAGACCGGCGCAATTCCGGGCGGCGCCCCGTCCTTCTCCCACATGTTCGGCGAGGTTTTGACCGACATGGCGCAGCGGGACAGCCGCATTGTCGGCATCACGGCCGCCATGCAGCTCGGGGTCGGCCTCTCACAGTTTGCAGACCGCTTTCCGCAGCGGTATTTCGACGTCGGCATTGCCGAGCAGCACGCCGTCACCTTCGCGGCGGGGCTGGCCTCCAAGGGGCTGCGGCCTTACTTTGCCGTCTATTCGTCCTTTTTGCAGCGGGCTTACGACCAGCTCGTTCACGACGTCGCCATGCCGCGCCTGCCGGTTGTCATCGGCATTGACCGGGCCGGGCTTGTCGGGGACGACGGGGAGACCCATCAGGGCCTTTTTGACGTGTCGTTTTTATCGGCCATTCCGGGCTTTGCCGTCTATTCGCCGGCCGACTTCGCCCACCTCAAAATGGCGATGGGCAGAGAGGTGACGGGGCCCGTCGCAATTCGCTATCCCCGCGGAGGGGAGCGGGTGCTGCCGGCTGGCCGCGAGTGCGGCGACTATACGGTTTACGGAGAGGGCGACACCGCCATAATCACGTATGGCCGGGTGACGGGGGAGTGTCTTGACCCCCGCGCCACCGTCATATCGCTTCTAAAAATCAACCCGGTCGACTGGGACGCCGTCGCTGCCAATATCCCTGCGGGCTGCAAAAAAATCGTCTTTGTCGAAGAGGGCATGCGGCGCGGCGGCGTCGGCGAGCGGTGCGCCGCCGAATTTGCGCGGCGGGGCCTGCCGCCCGCGCAGGTCATTGCGATTGACACGTTTGTCAAGCACGCGACGGTCGCCCGGCAGCTGGCCCTTTCGGGGCTGGACGCGCCCTCCATCAAAAAGGCGGTGTGGCATGTCTGACAGGCCGGAAAAGCCGGAAAAACCGGACAAAGGCCGGCTTGACGCCCTGCTCGTCTCCCGCGGCCTTGTCGAGAGCCGCGAGCTCGCCCGCTCGGTCATCATGGCGGGACATGTGCTGGTCGACGGGGACAGGGAGGATAAGCC
>DATMXT010000282.1:0-5837 GCA_035561375.1 Terriglobales bacterium
CTCTTCGGCCGAGGCGGCGTTGTTTTGAACGACCTGCGAAATTTCCATGATGCCCTGATTGATCTGTGTAAGCGCGGCCGCCTGCTCATTTGAGGCTGTGGCGATGGAGGCGACGAGCTCCCCTGCCTGCGCGATGCCGCCCATGATTTTTCCGAATGCGCTGGCCGTCTCATTTGCGATTTTTGTGCCGGCCGTGACCTTCTTAATTGAATTCTCAATGAGCTCGGTCGTCTCCTTTGCCGCCTTGGAGGACTGCCCCGCAAGGTTTCTGACCTCTTCGGCCACGACGGCAAACCCCTTGCCGTACTGCCCGGCCCTGGCCGCCTCGACCGCCGCGTTGAGGGCCAAAATGTTTGTCTGGAAAGCGATGTCCTCAATGACCTTGATGATTTTGCCGATGTTCTCGGAGGAGGCGTTGATTTCCTCCATGGCCCGGAGCATTTCACCCATCTGTACGTTGCCGGCGTCCGCGTCCTTTTGAATGTTGCCGGTAAGGTCGTTGGTCTTTTGCGCGTTGTGCGCGTTCTGGGTCGTCTGAGCGGTGATTTGCTCCATGGAGGCCGACAGCTCCTCGACAGAGCCGGCCTGTTCAGTGGCGCCCTGTGAGAGCACCGTGCTGGATTCCGACACGAGTTTTGCGCCGCTGTCCACCTGATCCGCCGATGCGACAATGGAGGTTGCGAGGTCGTGGAACCTGTCCACCAACCTGGCCAGCGCTTTCCCGAGCGTATCCCGCTCCGAACGAACCGTGATGACGGCAGTCAGGTCGCCCTCCGCGACGATACTGGCTTTCTGGGCCTGCTCTACCGTGTTTGTGATCATTTCGTCATATGCTTTTGCCAAGGCGCCGACTTCGTCCTTCCTCTCGGTGAGCTGGCGGTCCTGCTGACTGAAATTGAACTCCGTCTCACCCTGAGCGAGCTGCTGTGCGATTTCCGCAAACCTGCGAATCGGCCGGCTGATCATGCCGGTGATGAAAAGCCCGAGGAGGACACCCGCGCCGATGCCGATGGCAATCGCCGCAATTGTGGCGATTTTGGCGTTCTTCGTGAGCTTGAGATTCGCCGCATTTCGAATTTCGGCATTTTCTTCGTTATAGGCAAACAGTTTGTCAAATGACGTCTGCAGGGCGTCTCCCACCGGGGCCGCGTCGACCATGAGGACGCTTTCCGCCATGGCGCTGTCGCCCGCTTTCGCATACGCCATCGCATCGGACACAAGCGACTTATACTGCCCCCAGGATTGCTCCAGCTCATCGTACTGCACCCGGTCAACGTCCGAGATGATTCCGCTCTCGTAGAGCCCCAGATATTCTTCGCATTTCAGGGCATAAGCATCTATTTTGCTGATTGCGTCGTCCGTGTATTCATCCGACAAAATCGCTTTCACCGCATTGAACCGGATTCTCTGATAATAAGCCTCGGCGCTGCCGGCATAGTCGAGCCCCAGTGTGTTTTCCTCATACAGAAGGACGCCTCCGCCGCTGATCTTATCGATGTTGAGCAGCCCGACCCCGCCGCTGATTGCGGCGAGAATGGATATCAGCAGAAAACCGATCTGGAGTTTGGCTGAAATTTTCAGATTTTCATACCACTTTTTCATATATTCCCTGTCCTCTCTTATCAAGGCCGCAGCTGCCTGCCGCGGATGATGTCGTTCCTGCGCGGCGTGTGCAAATTCTCCTTCGCGCGGTGCACTTACATGTCGGTATCGGACGCAACCAGACTGAGTTCTTCTCCGCTGAGCAGTTTTTGGCAGTCGAGCAGCAAAATGACCCGTTCGCCTATTTTCCCGATGTTGTTGATATACCCGCGGCTGCGCATTGAGCTGATCTCCGGCTTTTCGGCAATGTCGGCGTCCGGAATGGCCAGAACCTCGGAAACGCTGTCCACAATCAGCCCGATTGAGATGCCGTCGAAATCAATGACAATGATGCAGGTCCGGTCGTGATATTCGATTGCGGACTTTCCGAAACGGAGCCGCACGTCCATGACCGGGATAATTTTCCCCCTCAGATTGACAATGCCCTTGATGTAATCCGGCATTTCCGGCATTTGGGTGATGGGCTGTATGCCCACGATTTCCATGACATTTCGCAGCTCGATTCCGAACAGTTCCCTGTCGACCTGAAAAGTCAGAAATCTGCCTTTCATGTCGTCCTCTTCTTCGTCGCCTGCATTTCTAAATAGGTCGGCCATTGTTTCACTCCTCTTGCCACTCGTTTATAGGAAAGCGGGTCAAAACGCTTCATTTATGATAAACTGCACAGCACCGGGCGCCAAGACGGGGGAACCCGAACGCATCATCGTTTTTGACAAACGCCGGACGCAGTATATTGAGAACTGCGGCGCCGTGGCACAAATGCGTTCATATTACCGGGTTTTCAGAGATTGACGACGCAGTCTGTGACGGCGAATGGAGCGCTTGCCATGCGGGTGACATGCAGGGTGTTGAGCTTGTCCATCGCGATGATTTTCTGCTCCATGAGCGAGTGCGCATAGACGTTGAGCGTGATGGAGACATTCGAGTGCCCGAGTATCTCGCTGAGCGTCTTGATGTCAACGCCAAGCTCGAGCGCCCTTGTCGCAAAGGTGTGCCGGGTCGCGTGAAATTTGCGCTCCTTCACCCCGGCCTGTTCAAGGATTTTTTTAAACAGTTTTTCATAGCCCCTGGGGTCGGTCGGAACCGCTTCGCCGGAAATCAGATAACGCTCCCTGTCGGCGCCGAATGGCTCATGCTCCCCATATGTTTTTAACAGAAATTTGGGCAGCGGAATTTTCCGCATCGACTTCTGGCTTTTCGGCGTGCCGACAAGCAGCATGGTTTTATTTCCGCCCGGCTGCGAATTTCTCACACGGGTCACGGTTTTCGCAATGGACATGGTTCCGGATTCATAGTCGAGATCGCTCCACTTCAGGGCGCACAGCTCGCCAATCCGAATGCCGGTATAGAATGTCAGGACAATTCCGAGCGCCTTTGGGTCCTGAGAGCGAAAAACCGCATTTTCAATCATCCGCTGCTCGCTCATAGAAAACGCCTGAACTTCCGAACTCTTTATTTTAGGAAGCTTTACCGCTTCCAAGACGGCCGGGGACGCCGGCTCGCCTTTCATGATTTGTCTCACAGCCGTTTTAAAAATCGTAAGGATTTTTCTTTTATAGGACTCCGAGAGCTCAGGGTCGTCGTTGATGGACTTTACAAACCGGGCGACGGATGGCTGCGCGAGCCCCTGATTTCCCGCTTGATTAAAGAAGGGGATCGCGTATTTTCGAATGCAGCAGTCATAGCTTTCATAGGTGGACGGTTTCACCTCAGTTTTTACGTCACCGTCAAGCCATTGCTCCAAAAGGTCGGCCGCACTTGCCGGGGGGGAGGTTTTCCCGCTTTCGTGCGGTTTGACCTTTTTTTGATAGGCATTCTTTTTTTCTTTGACCTCTTTATACGTCTTGGCGTAGACATACCGGTACCCCCCGTCCGGCTCCTGAATGCGCCCTTCCCAGCGCCCGTCCTTGCGTTTGTAAATGTTCTCGCCCCTTCTCGGCATAACATGCGCTCCTTTCGTCCTTGACGTAAATTTTGACGGCTTATACCCTGATAAACACAAGAAAAAACCTTGTATTATCGTACAGAACGTGCCTGGGAAATACTTTTTTCGGTATTTTTTTCGTTTACGGCCAATTTTCCCCTAATCTATGTTCAAATTGTGCCGATATATTTAAACGAAGGGCGCCGCAGTTCTCAATATACTGCGTCTTTTTACCTGCGTTTTTTATATCCGGCTTGCGCGGCAGATGTCCGCCGGTCAAAGAGCGCCCCATCCCGTTTTGACCGGCGGGCGCTGCAAACATGATAAGAGTGTCTCAAAATCACACTTGAGGCACTCGGTTTTCATTTTTTGCGCAGATGCGTTATGACGGGCCGCAAACTTGAATGCGCGCGGTACGGTCTTGGTCTGAGTTCTCGCGCCTTGAGCGCCGGGTTTATTGAGGTATGGCTTTTTTGAGGGCGCCGCTTTCCCTTCCGTACAAAAAAATCTCCGTCAAGAACCCTTGACGGAGATGTGGAGCTGGTATTCGGACTCGAACCGAAGACCTGCGCATTACGAATGCGCTGCTCTACCTGCTGAGCTACACCAGCTTATGCGACAAAACGCATTATACCACACGAAAACTGTCGGGTCAAGTCCCACTTTGAGGCTGAAACGGGCCTCCCGAAAGAGGTCTGTTCAGCGCCAGATGACCTCATAGCCGACTGCGACTTCCTCGACCGGAAGCCTTGCGTGAATGGCCGCTTTCGCTGGAAAATTGACGCAGTGGCAAGGGGCCAGAAGCCCGATATGCCCGGAGGAGAGGTAGTCGACGGTGGATGACAGCTGCCCCGTGACCCCGAAGAGGTGAAAGCCCCCGATAACCCCCGCCACCCGGTCGTCCCCGCAGACCCGTTTCGCCTGCTCGATGATGTTGCAGACGCCGCTGTGGGAGCAGCCGGTGATGACGTAGACCCCGGCCTCGCCCTTGTAGGCGAGCGCCGTGTCGTCGACGAGGGGGTCGGGTACAAGCCGGCCGGCCATATCCCGCATGAGATTGATGGGTTCTCGGTTCTCAAAGTCGAATATGCGCGGGATTTCCCCGAGGAAGACCAGCCGGTCGGTCAACCAATAGGGCTCTTTGGTCAAGGTCAGCCTGAAGACCTTTTCGAGCTCCGACTGTATGACCTGAGAGCCGATGTCGAGTCCCGACTCGAGCTGCTTGTGGACAAAGGCGGCCGGATGGGCGACAAGTTCGATGTTTTTGGCATAGGGTTGCGCCATGAGGTCTTTGAGCCCGTTGGTGTGGTCGTAGTGGCCGTGGGAGATGACGACGGCCGTCACCCCGGACAGGTCGACCCCGAAAAACTGCGCGTTTTTGCGGTAGAGCTCCGTGATGCCCGTATCGAGCAGCAGCTCTTTGCCGCCCTCTTCAATGTAGAAGCAGAGCCCGGGCTCCCCCATGGCGTCGACGTCGATATAGGTGTTGTTCTCGACCAGCACCTTCAGCTTCATTTGGCGTCTTCCCGGGCCATGTTCTCCGCACCCTCCTGCGCGGGCGGCTGCGGCTCCTCCGGCGTCTTTTTCCCGGCCCAGATTGCGGCGGTCTCGGCGAAATTTTCGGAGTGGACCGCCTTGACGTCAAAATGAAACAGCTTAAAGGAGTACTGGATGGAGGGCCCCAGCAGCAGAGCGGAAGCCACGGTGCCGACGCCGACAAGCCCGCCCATGAGCCAGCCGATGCCCAGCGCCGTCAGCTCAATGGCGTTGCGCAAAACGCCGATGGGCACTTTCGGGAACCGTTTGACAAGCCCCACCATCATGCTGTCGCGGGGGCCGGCCCCCATTGCGGCGCTCATGTAGAGGTACGAGCCGAGCCCGCAGACGACGATGCTGGCCATGAGCATGAACCACCGGACGGGAAGCGATTCGGTCTGCGGCAGCAGGGCGGAGTTCAAAAACATGTCCATGGAGCCGCCGATGATGAACATGTTGGCAATGGTGCCGACGCCGATGGGCTCCCGCATCGCAATGTCAATGAGAATGATGGCGGCCCCCGTAAGCTGAGTGATGCGCCCGATTGAGACGCCACTCATCAGCGAAATTCCGGCATGGAAGACGTTCCAGGGTGACAGGCCCAGCATGCTGCGGTAGTTGAGGGCCGAGCTGAGCCCGTAGAGCACAAGTCCGATGAAAAGCCTCACAAAACGCTGAGGGTACCGGTATCTGAGAAATGGAGCTTGCTGCTTTTCCATGTCGCCTCTCCTTTAATTCTGTATGTAAAAATAGGTTCAGTGACAGTATATAGCAG
>DATMXT010000283.1:0-5730 GCA_035561375.1 Terriglobales bacterium
CAGTTGTCGACCATAAAAATGGTGTCGGGGCTGACCGTATGGACAAGCCGGGCGACTTTTTCAATTTCCGAAATGAAGATGGAGGGCCTTGCGGCATATCCCCTTGAGCGCTGCAAATAGGCCATTTTGGGCTTTGCTGCAAGTGCCTTCTCAATTGCGGCATAGTCAAGCCGCCCGTCCGCAAGCGGCACCTCGGCGTAGCGGATGCCAAAGTCCATGAGGGAGCCGGAAGCTCCTGTAAAGCCAATAACCTTGTCAAGCGTGTCATAGGGCTTTCCGGCCACTGAGAGCATCGTGTCGCCGGGGCGCAGCGTGCCAAAGAGCGCCGTCGTCAGCGCGTGGGTGCCCGACAGCATGAAGTGGCGCACCAGCGCCGCCTCGGCCTTGAAAATGCGGGCGTAGACCTTGTCGATGACCTCGCGGCCCCGGTCGCCGTAACCGTAGCCCGTCGTCGCGATGAAGTGGGTTTCGCTGACCTTGGCGCCGATGAAAGCCGCGTGCACTTTTTGCGAATTGTATCTGGCCGTCGCCTCCACCTGTGTAAAGCGGTCGGCCAGCTTTTGCTCACACCGGGCGGCCGTTTCAAGCAGGCGGGGCGAAAATGAAAAATCGGGATAGAGCTCCATAATTACCTCATCCAAAATAGAGTATCGTGCCGGTCCCGGCGGGTTTGAACCCCAGCGACTCGTAGAGCTTTCCGGCCTCGGCCGAAGTGTAGGTCACAAGCGGCTTCTTGCCCTCGGCCAGCAGCTCGCGGCAAAGACAGGAGACCAGGGCCGCCGCAAGCCCCTGCCTGCGGTACTTCGCGTTTGTGACGACGTCGGCGATGAGGGCGTATTCCCCCGTCTCGGCCGAGGTCGAGGCCGTCGCGAAAACTTGCCCGCCGTGGACAAGCGACAGGGTGCGCCCCAGTCCGCTCTTTGTCAGGGCCCTGCGGGAAAAGCAGTAGTCGTCAAACTTCGCAAGACCCCGGATATTCTCCCCGGCCAAAAGTGAATAGACAAGCCGCAGGTCGCCTATGGAGGCGGCGCGGGTCACCTCAAGCTCAATGCCCTTCAGGCCCTCCCCGCTTTCCAGCACGGCGGTCTGCGTCTGCGCGGTGCTTTTGACCCCCGGCAGCTGGATGGCCAGGGCCTCCATGCACTCCGAGGAGGACTCCACGGAGCCCAGCATCGGCATGAACCCAAGGAAAAGCGCCACTTCCTCAAGGTCTGCCGAGGGCTCCAGCTTCATATAGAAACTGCCGTAGCTGCGGAAAATGATGACGTCGAGGTTGTCGGTCAGCCACAGGTCGAAGTAGAGCATGTCGGAGACTTCAAGGTAGGTCGAGAGCAGCGCCAGCTTGTCCGGCTCACCCGCAAGGGCCGCCTTGACGGCCGGCGGGTCGGCCCGCGCGTAGTGCCGAATCATTTGAGCTCAGTGAAAAGCGCCGCAAGCAGCAGCCGGGTGCAGGCCTCCACATCCCGCTTGTCGACCATTTCGACCGGCGAATGGATATACCGGGACGGGATGGAGATGCCGCCGGTGACGACGCCGCCCTTGGTCAAGTGGATGGCGCCGGCGTCGGTGCCGCCGTACATCAGCACTTCCATCTGATAGGGAATCTCTTTCTCCCTGGCAAGGTCGACGAGGTGGTCCACCATCTTGTGCGAGCAGACGATGCTGGCGTCCCGCACCTTGACGGCGGCGCCCTTGCCGAGCTTGACGGCGTTGGGGGTCTTCTGGCCGGGCTCGTCGCCGACGCCGGTCACGTCGAGCGCAATGGCGTAGTCCGGCTCAACCCGGTAAGCGGCGGTCGTCGCGCCCCGAAGCCCGACTTCCTCCTGCGTGGAAAACACAAAGTAGGTGTCGTAGGCCGGCTGCCCTTCCAGCCGCTTGATGGCCGTCACCTCAATATAGCAGGCGATTTTGTCGTCCATCGACTTGCCGGCCATCCGGTGGTCCCCGCAGTCAAAGACGCTGCCATAAGTGCCGGCCACGTCGCCCGGCCGCACGTACTTCTCGGCCTCCTCCTTGCTCCCGGCCCCGATGTCGATATAGAAGTTGTCGAGGGTCAGGTCTTTCGCCTCGACCTTGGACTCGTACATCAGCACCCCGCGGGTGCCGTTTTTGAAGATGACGGGGCAGCTCGCGATGTGCAGCGGATGGAGTCCGCCGACTCTTCCGAAATGGATAAACCCGTCCTTGTCGATTTGGGTCACCATGAAGCCGATCTCGTCCATGTGGGCCGACAGCATGAGCTTTTTGCTGCTCTTGCCCTTTTTGAAGGCGATGACGTTGCCCATGACGTCTTTTTCGACGCTGTCGACATAGGGGGTCACTTCCGAAATAATGAGCTCGGCCAGCTTTTCCTCATTGCCGGTGACCGAGAGGGTTTCAATCATTCTTTTTAACAGTTCCATTGCCTGCCTCCTTAAAACTTGGTGTCGAGCAGCGCCGCGAGCAGCGCGCAGGTGGCCTCAAAATCCGAGCGGCTCATGGTGCATGCGCCGGAGTGTAAATTCCTGCATGGGGTCGCGATGGTCATGACTTCCGCCCCAAATCCGCTGCGCTGAACCGAGCCCGCGTCGGTTCCGCCGACCGTGACCGTCTTGTACTGCCACGGAATTTTGTTGACGTCTGCGGTCGAGGTGATTTTTTCAACCGTCTCCCGCGGGTAGTAGGCGGAGGATTCCATCAGATAGACGACGGCGCCGCCGCCCAGAATCGTCGACCGGTTCCACTCCCGCTCTTCAAGAAAGTCGGCGCAGCTCGTCGTCTCCACGACAACGCCGTAGTCCGGCATGATGCACTGGGCCGCCACATGGGCACCGTGGCTGCCCGACTCCTCCAAGACCGTAAAGACGTAGTAGGTGTCGTAGGCCGGCCGCTTTTTCATAGCCTCGAGCAGGGCGCAGCAGCCGGCGCGGTCGTCGAGCGCCCTCGCCTTGATGCGCCCGTCCCCGAACTCCACAAACTCTGAGTCGAAAACGGCGGTGTCCCCAATCTGGACATATTTTTCGGCGTCGGCCTTGTCTTTTGCGCCGATGTCGATGAGCAGCTGCTTCACGTCGGGCGCCGTCCCCTTGTCAGCCTCGGACTGGAGGTGGACAGGCTTTGTGCCGATGACCCCCGGTATCCGGTCCTTCCCAATCAGGACCCGCCGGCCGTTGACGACGCGGCGGTCCATGCCCTCGGCCGTGAATTTGAGCATCCCCTCGTCGGTGATGAAATTGATATAGAAGCCGACCTCGTCCATGTGGGCGCAGGCCATGACTTTTTTGCCCCCGCTCTCCCCCTTTTTGAAGGCGATGACATTGCCCAAGACGTCCTGCCGGATATCGTCGGCATAGGGGCCCGCAAGCTCTTTGACAAGCTCCGCGACCTCGGTCTCATCCCCGGTCACGCCGCGCGCGGCGCAGAGCTTCTTCAGATTATCGAGCACTCTCCATCGCCTCCTTTTTGTCCATCACATACTCTTTTAGGAGCCGGGTCGTATTTTTCACATCGGAAAAATCCAGCGTCTCGACCACCGAGTGCATATATTTGAGCGGAATCGAGAGCAGCGCCGTTTTGACGCCCTTTCCGGTGTTGAAAATGGCAAAGGAGTTGGTGCCGGTCGTGCCGCTGCCCACCTCATACTGGAGCGGAATGTCGTTGGCCTTGGCGACCTCCCGCAGCCGGTCGGTAAACGTGCGGTCCAAAATGGGCGCGTAGGTCAGGGCCGGGCCCTTGCCCATGAGGGCGGTGCGCTCTCTCGGGCAGTCCGGCAGATAGGCGAAAGCGACGTCGATGGCGATGGCCTCGGTCGGATTTGTCCGGTGGCAGACGACCCGCGCGCCGCGCAGCCCCGTCTCCTCCTGGGACGACAGCAGCGCCACGAGGTTGAAGGGCAGCCTGACGTCGCGCAGCGCCTTGAAAAGCCCCCATATGGCGGCGACCGAGCTGCGGTCGTCAAACGACTTGCCGGTCACGACGTTGCCCAGGAGTTTCGTCGGGGTCTGCTTAAGCGTGATGAAATTGCCGGGTGAAAAGAGCTCCTTGGCCTTTTCGGGGCCAAAGCCGACGTCGATATAGAGCGTGTCAAAGGTCGGCGTCTTCTCCTCGTCCCCCGGCTTCATGAGGTGGGGCGGCACCGCGTCCACAATGCCGTAGTAGTCCCCATGCTCGGTGTGCACCGTCACTTCGCTTGCCAAAATCGTCCGGCGGTCGACGCCGTTCAAGTTGTCAAATTTCAAAAAGCCCTCTTCGGTGACGCCGGTGACGATGAGCCCGATCTCATCCATGTGGGCGTCGAGGAGCAGCGTCTCCTCAGTCGGGCTCTCGGCCAGTTTCGTGGCCACGACGTTGAAGAGCGCGTCGGTCTCGACCTTGTCGGCATAGGGTTTAAAGAGCTCTTCCACCCTTTCGGACAGCCTGTCCTCCATGCCCGAGATGCCGGACAGCGCCGACAGCTCGAACAGGATGTCTTTCATATCCATTCTTTCACCTCGTTTAGCAGTTTCTTACAGGTTGTTGACAATGTTTTTAAAGAGATTTCCCCGCTCCTCAAAGTTCTTGTAGAGGTCAAAACTGGCGCATGCGGGCGACAGCACGATATCGTCGCCGGGGGCGGCAATCTCCCGTGCCGCCTCTATGGCCTCCGCCATATTTTCCTTACGGACGACCGGGATTCCGCCGCCCGCGGCGTCGATGGCCGTAGCGATTTTGTCCGCCGTCGCGCCGACTAAAATGACGGCCTTGGCCTGTCGCACAAAAGCCTCGCCCAGCGTGTCAAAGGGAATTTTTTTGTCGTAGCCGCCCGCCAAAATGATCGGCTTCTTCTCAAACGCATTGAGGCAGGCCATCGTGCGGGTGGGGCTTGAGGCTATGGAATCATTGTAGTAATTGACCCCGTCCAATGTCCGTACAAGCTCCAGCCGGTGGGCAAGCCCCTTGAAAGTGGAGGCGACCGTGTGAATGGCGCCGTCGTCCACGAGCTCCCGCACGGCGGCGATGGCCGCCATGTAATTTTCGATGTTGTGGTCTCCCCGCAGCAGCACCTCGCTGCGCTTTAAGAGCAGTTTTCCCCCGTGGTATATGTTGTGCATCTCGTCGGTGTGATAGTCGCCCGACTTTCCGAAAGTGACCACCCTGCCCTTCGCCTCGGGGATAAAGGCGCGCGTGACCTCGTTGTCGGCATTGAGCACCAGCAGGTCGTCCGCCCCCTGATACCGGAAAATGTTGCGCTTGGCGTCGACATACTCCTCCATGGAGCGGTGGACGTCGAGGTGATTGGGCGACAGATTTGTCACAACCGCGACCTGCGGGCTCTTTTTCATCGTGTGAAGCTGGAAGCTCGAGAGCTCCAGCACCGCGATGTCCGTGGGATTGATGGTCTCAATCTCCGGGAGAAGCGGCTTCCCGAGGTTGCCGCCGACATGCACCGTGTATCCGCCCGCTTTGAGCAGTTCGGATATCAGCGTCGTCGTCGTCGACTTGCCATCGCTGCCGGTGACGGCGATGAGCTTGCAGGGGCAGAGGTCAAAAAAGACCTCCATCTCCGAGGTCAGGGCGGCGCCGCGGGCTCTGGCCGCTTCAAGCTCCGGCAGGTCAAAGCGCATTCCGGGCGTTTTAAAAATGAAGTCGGCGTCTATTTCGTCGAGATAGCCGGGGCCGCATTTCATCTCCACCCCGAGCGCCTCAAGCTCGGCCTTTGCGGGGCAGTCGGGGTTCTTGTCGCGGGCCGTAACTTTTGCCCCGTGGGTGACG
>DATMXT010000284.1:0-4258 GCA_035561375.1 Terriglobales bacterium
GTGGTGATCACGGCCTGAATCCCAAATGTCAGCATGTATATTTCCGCAGCCCTGTGATAGCGGTCCCATGCCTGCCATTTCGGAGCGCCTGCCAGCATACGTCATGACCAGACAATGCCGAGCAGCGCAAGAAAGACGAAGACGAAAAGTTGGACCGTCACATGGTCTCCAGCCGTCACGGGTTTTTTTATGGCGAAGCGCCACAGCCGCGCCCACGGACTCCCGGGTTGTTTCTCCAATTTGCTTATATCTCTGTGCCGGAAACGGATGACAGTCAGCAATATGGCGCAGGTGGCGAGAAGACCCCACGAACCCCGCAGCAGCGTCGCCGCGTATCGGTCCCACTCAATCAGCCTCACGTCATACCAGGAGGCGGAAAATGCAAACGAATACCAGATACCGGCCGCCGCCCACAAAAGCAGGATTAAAAGGCAGATTCTCGCCTCTCTGTTTTGCATAGGCGCCCACCTCCCGGGGCGGTTTGGAGCCGGCGCCCATCGCCGCCGCGCATGACTGCGCCTGGTGTGCATCCATGGCAGCCGCATGCAAAAATAAAGCCGGCCGGCCTTTGCATGACCGAAACCCATACATACTATATTCTACTTGACATGGCGCTCCCCGTCAAGAAAAAGACGAGCGGAAGGGCTGTCCCCTTGCCAATATTTTTTAACAGGGCATTGACAAACCATATGCGACTGTGTATAGTCTGTGTTGCCGGATAGTTGTAAATATCAACTAAATCCGGCTGAATATGGTAACAACGGAATGAGGCATCGATATGAACACCGCAAATCGCAGGCCGGGCGCTCCGGAACCCGACTTGAACACCGGAGGTCTACGGCCGGGCGCTGCGGCCCCCGACATGAACACCGGCGACCCCCGGATTGACGCGGCCGCCCTCGACGTCTGGTACATCAACCGCAGCATCCGCCTCTATACACGCGATGCGCTTCGGCCGCTTGGGCTGAACATCGCTGAGGCCATTGCGCTCAAGCTGCTCGACTGCATGGGCGGCGAGGCGTCGCAGCGGCAGCTTCGCTGCCAGATTTCCGAAATTTCGGCCTCGGGCGAGGGCGGGCTCCCCTTTGACAAGGGGCTGATGACCCGCACCATGCAGTCGCTTGAGAGCAAGGAATATGTGCTGCGGGGCCGCAACCCGAACGACAACCGGTCTTTTTTGTTCTGTCTGACCGGAAAGGGCCGGGAGTTTTGCGCCCTCCTGAACGGCATCATGACTGACCTCGTCGACAAGGCGCTCGCCGGCATTCCGGAGGAGGAGCTTGAACACTGGGTGCGGGTGCTGAACAAAGTCAAGGAGAATTTGGGAAAAGCAATTCCCGGCAAAGAGAATTCCGAACAAAGGGATTTTCGGTAAAGAGAATTTGAGCAATCATTATTACGATAAGGAGAATGTGAGCAGCAAATGAAAGCGCATAAGAACCATACATATTTCCCCCGCGCCATCTCTCTGGCGCTTGCGGCCCTGCTGCTGAGCGGGGCGGTCCTGACCGGCTTTGCCGCGGAGGACGAGTCTGCGCCCGCGGCCCCCGCGGCGGACGGCCCGGCGGATGCGGCCGAGGCCGAAGACACGCAGCCGGCGGTCTACACCCTGTCCTATGAGGAGCTTGACGCCGCCGTTTTGGCGGGCTCTCCCGACCTTGCGGCCGCGGCGCTTCAGCTTGACGCTTTAAAGCACAACGACGCTTTGGGGGACGCCGGCGACGCCATCCTGTCGGCCATTTCCGGCATGAACGGCATGACGGCGGCCGTGTCAAACGCCCTTGAAGGGCTTTACGAAGACACCGAAGGGGCCGACCTGACCGCCCGAAACGCGACGAGGGTCGCCCTTGAGGGCGTTCTGACGCTGCTCACGGGAAATGTAACGACGCTGCAGTCGCAGGTTGTCAACATCTATCCGAAGGATGTCGTCATTGAACAGACCGAGCTCGGCGTCGAGCAGGCCAAGGCCGGCGTCACGGCGGGCGCCCGGGCGCTTTTCACCGCCTGGCACGAGCTGTCGGACCAGAAAGCGGGGCTCGCCCTGTCGGCGGCAGCCCTCGACCGGCAAATTGAGGAGCTGACGCTGCGGCAGTCTTTGGGACAGGTCACGGCGCTCACGGTCGAGAGCCTGCGGGTGGCCCGCGGCAAGCTGTCGGTGGCGGCCGCCGCCATGGACGACGCCATGGCCGACATTCTCTGTCAGCTCAACATGCTGCTGGGCCGCGCGCCCTTAGAGCCACTGGCCCTCGCGCCCATGCCGGGTCCCGCGGCGGATTTTGCCGCGGGGCGCAGTCTTGAGGCCGACAAAAAGGCCGCCCTTGAAAACAACCTCGCCTTAAGACTCGCCCGGCTGGAGTACAGCAATACGAAAAACCCGAACAAGTACGACGCCGTCGCAAAACAGCGGCAGGCCATGCGGCTGAAAATCGAGGCCGGTGAGACCACGGTCGGCTATAAACTTTCAAAGTACCTGAAAGACGAAGCCGCCTGCGCAAGGGCGTTCGAGCAGGCCAAGGCCGAGGCGGCCCTGGCGGCAAAGCAGCTTGAGGGGGAAAACCTGAAATACGAGATGGGCCGCATCTCAAAGGCCGCGCTGCAAACGGCCGAAGAAGCGGCCGCGACGGCTGCGCGCGCCGTCAAAAAAGCCGCCCGTGACCAGCTGTTGGCACAGGTCGCCTATACCCAGCTCGTGGCCGGCGTCGACGCGTCCTGAGCCCCGACATCTATGAGACAGATATCGATGAGGTGGGAGATATGAACTTGAAAAAAATATTGCTCTTTGTACTGCTCACGGCGCTGCTGCTCGCGGGCTGCGCCAAGACTGAGGAGCCCCCGGCCGAAGAGGCGGGCGGGACGGCCACGGCCGTCGAGACGGCGGTGGCCGTCAAGGGGGACCTTGCCGCCCGCCGCGAGCTCTCGGGCAAGGTGGAGGCCGACGCCGACGTCGCCGTCATGGCGCCGCTCCCGGTCAAGGTCATCACGGTCTATGCCAAAGTCGGCGACAAGGTGGCGAAAGGCGACCTGCTCTTTACGCTCGACAAGACCGACGTCGAAAAGCAGTACCGCCCCTTAAAGGACAACTACGACCGCACGAAAGCCGTTGCCGACGAGACGCTGCGCCAGCTGCGGCAAAACCTCGAGGACACGAAAGCCCTCTATGAGGCCGGCTTTGCCTCGCAAAAGGAGGTCGAAGGGCTGGAGCTTGCGCTCCTGTCGCAGGAGGCGCAGTTCGCCTCGTCCCTCGACGCCCTCGGGACCAACATGGACGCCATTGAGGACACCTTAACCGACGCCTCGGTCAAGGCCCCCACGGCCGGCGTCGTCTCCTCGGTGTCGGTCGTCGAGTCGGGCGTGGCGTCCCCGGCGGCGCCCGCCTTCGTCATCTCCCGCACCGACCGGGTGTCGGCCTCCTTTGAGGTCTCGGAGTCCCTGCTCACAGGGCTTTCGGTCGGCCAGCCGGTGACCGTGACGGCCTCGTCCGTCGACGGCGTGTATGAGGCCGAAATCTCCTCAATCTCCCCCACCGCCTCCCCAATCACCAAGCTCTACACCGTCAAAGTCGAGATTGACAACAAGGATGGGGCGCTGCGCAGCGGCATGTTCGTCACGGCGGCGCTGGAAACCGGGCGCCGGGAAGGCGCGGTCACCGTTCCCTCCGGGGCGATCCTCTCCGAGGCCGGCGGCGATGTCGTCTTTGTCGTCGAGAACGGCGTCGCCCGCCGGGTGCCGGTTGAGACCGGGCTTGTCTCGGGCGATGTGACCGAAATCCTCTCGGGTCTCACAGGCGGCGAACAGGTCGTCACAAAGGGGCAGAGCTACATAGAGGACGGCGACCAAGTCCGGGTTGTCGGCAAGTAGGGGGATAAAGATGAAATTGCCTTCCGCATCCCTCAAGCGGCCGGTCACGACCCTGATGGCGCTGGTCGCCGTCATCGTCTTCGGCGCAGTCTCGCTGCTGAAGCTGCCCATCGACCTGCTGCCGAATCTCGAGCTGCCCTACGCCATCGTCATGACGAGCTACAGCGGCGCCGGCCCCCGCGAAGTCGAGTCCCTTGTCACCCGCACCGTCGAGTCGGCCATGGGCTCGGTCTCCGGCATTTCGAACATCACCTCACAGAGCGCGGGCGGCTCCTCCATTGTCATGTGCGAATTCTCCTACGGCACCGACATGAACTTCGCGGTGCTCGACATCAGAGAGAAGCTCGACCTCATCAAAGGCTACCTGCCGGAAGAGGCCTCGACCCCGATGGTGCTGACC
>DATMXT010000285.1:0-3862 GCA_035561375.1 Terriglobales bacterium
GTTATATGTCCGGTCATTCCAAATGGAAGAACATCATGCATAAAAAGGAGAAGGCCGACTCCCAGCGGGCCAAGGTCTTCACGAAGATCGGCCGCGAAATCTCGGTCTGCGTCAAGCAGGGGGGGCCGGACCCGGCCGCCAACTCCAAGCTGCGGGACCTCATCGTCAAAGCCCGCGGCAACAACGTGCCGATGGACAACATCGACCGCCTCATCAAGAAGGCGTCGGGCGACGGCGCCGCCGACAACTACGAGGACATCACATACGAGGGCTACGGCCCCTGCGGCGTCGCCATCATCGTCGAGGCGCTGACCGACAACCGCAACCGCACGGCCGGCGACATGCGGCACTATTTCGATAAATACGGCGGAAATCTCGGGCAGTCCGGCTCTGTCGGCTGGATGTTCAAGCGGCGGGGCGAGCTCGTCATTGAGGCCGAGGACAAAGACGCCGACACCGTGATGGAGGCCGCGCTCGAGTGCGGCGCCGAGGACTTTGAGGACGACGGCGAAGTCTTCACCGTCGTCACCTCCGAGGACGACTTCGGGGCGGTGCGGGACGCGATGGAGAAGGCGGGCTACGAGTTCCTCGAGGCCGACGTCGTCATGTCGCCGACGACCTGGACCAAAATCACGGATGAAGAGCTTGCGGCCAAAATGGAGAAGCTGCTCGAGCTGCTCGATG
This sequence comes from Terriglobales bacterium, assembly GCA_035561375.1. Taxonomy (GTDB): domain Bacteria; phylum Bacillota; class Clostridia; order Oscillospirales; family Feifaniaceae; genus DATMXT01. Next base: position 685 of record DATMXT010000285.1, read on the forward strand.
AGCACGACGACGTGCAAAACGTCTGGCACAATTGGGACGAGGATTAATTAAACGAAAAAGGCCCCCGTCGGGGGCCTTTTTTGACTTATGGGGTGATTACTTATGCCAGTCCCGCCAGTTTCAGCCACTTCTTGCCGCCCATCAGCTCCTCGATTGGGGTCAAGTCGGGCGTAAACTCAAAGCTGCCCTCAAAGTCCATGAAGTCGAGCGCGTATTGCAGCGTGACGGCGGCTCCGCCGAACAGCGCCTCTTCGTCGATGTCGAAGTAGACGTTGTGGTGGTCGGCGCCGGAGCCGACGGCCTCATTTGCGATGCCGAGGAAGACGAGGAGTCCCGGGGCCCGCTTGTTGTAGAGCGCCATGCACTCGGAGGCCATCCAGGGCTCGCAGGAGGCGACGCCGCCCTCGCCCAAAATCTTGCGAATGGCGCCCTCGGCAATGCGGGAGGCGACGGGGTTGTTGATGACCGCCATGTCGCGGGGGAAGTACATGTTGAGTTTAAAGGTGGTGCCGTGTTTTTTACAGCAGTCCTCAAAGGTCTTCATGAGCTCCTTTGTCCAGTATTCGCCGACCTTGTCCCAGTCGAGGATGCGCAGGTTGCCCTTGAAAGTGAGCTCGTCGGGGATGATGTTGCCGACCGTGCCAAACTGCGTGGCGCCGATGCAGAGGGTCACCGGGTAGAAGGGGTTGGCCCGCACCGCGAGCTTCTCCTTTAAGGTGGCGTAGATGTCGCAGAAAGTGTCGAGCGGATTGTTGGCGAGGTCGGGCCGGCTGCCGTGTCCGCCCTGTCCCTTGATCGTGACGTCAAAGGAGAAGGGGCCCGACATGCGGGGGCCCGCGTCGACCGAGACGGTCCCGGTCTTCATCGAAGCCTTGAGGTGGATGACCCACGCGCCGTCGTAGTGGTAGTTCGCGTCGAGCTCCTTTGCCAGCGCCATGATGCCGCCGAACAGCTCTTCGGCCTGCTCGAAGACCAGGATGTACTTGCCCTTCATGTCGGCCTTGTTGGCCTCAATGACCTTGGCCGCCGCAAGCAGCATGGCGACGTGGCCGTCGTGTCCGCAGGCGTGCATGGCACCCGGATTTTTCGACTTGCAGGCGCGGGGGCCCTTGAGGTTGTCGCCCGGCTCCTGCATGGGCAGGGCGTCGATGTCGGCCCGGATGAGCAGCGTCTTGCCGGGCTTGCCGCAGGTGATTTCGGCGATGATGCCGCCGTCTTTCACATACTTGTGTGGAATCCCGATGGCGTCGAGCTGCCCTTCGATGTACTTGATGGTCTCAAACTCCTTGAGGCCCACTTCGGGATTCTCGTGCAGGTGCCGGCGCACCTCCACAATGTAGTCCTTTTGCCCTTCGATCAGTTTCTTTACGTCCATAAGACACCCCTTTATATCATTTTTGGAACCGCAGATTTATTGCGCCCGCAGGCGCTCCCATGTCGGTCTCACAGGGCGGCAAGCCACTGCGAGAAAATGGAAAGCCCCCGCTCAAGGTCCTGCCGGTTGTTCGCAAAGCCGATGCGCAGACAGTTTTCCATATCAAAGCAGCTGCCCGGCAGCAGCATGACGCCGGTGTCCTCCTGCAGGCGGCGGCAGAGCACGGACGAGGGCATGTCGAGGTCGTAGTGCAGCAGCGTCACGGTGCCGGCCTTTGGCTTTGTGTAGTGGATGTGGGGCTCACGAGCCACCCAGTCGTCGAGAATCGCAAGGTGCTCCCGGCAGATGGAGAGCGAGCGCGCGAGAATTTTCTCCTTGTTTTCAAGCGCGAGGGCGGCTAAGTAGTCGTCAATCATGCCGACACTGATGACGTGGTAATCCCGCATATGGGCCAGCATTTCTATGACCTCGGCCGGCGCCGCCACCCAGCCGACCCGCAGCCCCGCGAGTGAAAAGGGCTTGGACATAGTGCCGGTCGAGATGCCCTTCTCGTAGAGGTCGGCGACCGAGGGCCCGAAGGGGTCCCCCTCGTGACTCAAGCCGCGGTAGGCCTCGTCGCAGAGCAGCCATGCGCCGCAATTGCGGGCGATATCAACAATCGCCGAAAGCGTGGCCCCGTCCATCAGGGCGCCCGTGGGGTTGTTTGGGTTATTTATGCAAATCATTTTTGTGCCGGGCGTTGCAAGCTGGCGCAGCTCGTCGAGGTCGGGCTGCCAGCCGAGTTCCTCTTTGAGCCGGCAGGTCGACACCTTGGCGCCAATTGACTCCGGAATGGAGTAGTGCTGCTGGTAAGTCGGCACAACTGTGACGACGTGGTCTCCGGGCTCAATGAGCCCGGTCAGGGTCAGGGCGTTTGCGCCGACGGCGCCGTGCATGACCGAAATCCGCTCGGGGGATACGGATTTGTACAGCGAGGAAATGGCCTCCCGCAGCCGCTGTGACCCGTCAATCGCGCCGTAGGTCAGCTTCATGGCCAAAATGTCTTCGGTGGCCGTGTCCTTGGCGCCCGCCAGCTCGAGCAGCTGTTTCACGGTCAGCGACTCCACGCAGGTCTCGGCCAGATTGCAGGTTGCCCAGGTCTCATAGGCGTTCATCCACATCTCAACGCCAAAATCCCGTATTTTCAATAAAATGCACCTCCGCTCATAATCATACCATACGCAGGCCTGTAATGCCACAATTTTTTCACGAAAAGGGTTGCATTTTGGACAGGTCCATGGTATTATGTTTCTTGTTCCGCGACGGGCGCCCATAGCTCAGCTGGATAGAGTGTTTGGCTACGAACCAAAAGGTCACAGGTTCGAGTCCTGTTGGGCGCGCCAGAATAAAAGCTCCGCAACCAAAGGTTGCGGAGCTTTTTCGCTAAAAGGCACACTGTGGGCCTTCGCTTTGCGCAAAGGCGCCGTCGGCCGCCGACAGACGGCGCAGGATGTCCAGCGCCAAAAGCATGTCCCGGTCCGACAGTCCGTCCAGAATTTCCGTGAGCTCGGCCGCGACGGGATTGCCGCGTCCGGGTTCAACCGGCACGGCTTTTTCGTCTTCCCACGCGTGCAATAAAATGTACCGGCCAAACCGACTGATTTCGATTTCTGTGCCGCCCGTCGGGCCCAGCACCCGCCTCGCCCCGGCCGGCACGACAATTGTGCCCAGCCCGTCAAGCTTCCTGACGCTTCCGCTTTGTCTCATACATATCTCCTCCCGTCATGAATATACTATTTATATAGTAACTATATGTATGTATAT
>DATMXT010000286.1:0-5643 GCA_035561375.1 Terriglobales bacterium
GCTCGTCGAATTGCGACTGGCGAATGCCCGAAAAGTTGAGCCGGGCAAGCGACCGGGATCTGTTCAGGGGCTCCAGCGAGCCGCACTGCGCGTAGTTGAGAAAGAGGTCCGTCAAAAAGCGCATAGCGCCCAGAGGCGAGATGTCGTCCAGCATATTGGCGGAGAGGTCGAGTTTCTCAATTTTGCTGTTTGCCAGAGGCGTCAGGTCGTATACGCTCTGATAGGGGATGACCAGCGTCGCAAGGTTGCGCAGCAGGGGGATGTCGGCCAGGGAGTCAAGGGCGCCCCGCGATACGGTCGCCATCTGCTCGCCGCTGCCCGCGACGGGGACGATGCGGACCACTTTGCCGTCGTTGATATAGGTGTTGAACTTGCGCCCCACCGCGTTGCCGCAGACCTGCAGGGCGGTCACGCTGTCACACTGGGCCCTTGTCAGCACGGTGTCCGGGGCGCACCCGAGCTCGGCGCAGACAATCCGGTGCATCTCGGGGCTTGAAAAGACGACGGCTTCCTCGGCCGAGGCGACGGGGGAGAGGGGAGCGGCGGGCGCCCCCCGCGCGCCGGAGGGAGCTTGCGGCTCCCCGTCCAGGTAGACGATCTCCTTGCCGCCGAAATTCTCCGCAAAGCCCGGCGGAAGCTGGTCTTTGTAGCAGTAGAGCGTCAGTTGCGGGCAGTCGACAAACGGCCGCTCCTGAATCATCGTGACACTGCGGGTGAGCCGCACCTCCCTCAGCCGGGGGCAGTTAGAAAAAGCACCGTTCAGCAGGGCGCCCGTCTTATTGAGGTCGACGGTCTCAATAAACCGGCGGGCCTTTGCGAAGGCCAGCGCACCGACGATTTGAACCTCGTCGGGCAAGACGAGGGCCCGCTCCTCCCCCAGATAGTCATGCAGCAGTCCGTGGTCGATTCGGTAGTCGCCGACCGCCTTGGCGTGAATGACAATGGGCTCCCGCGGCTGCGGCTCCGGCTGCACGGGCGGCGTGCCTGGGGCGGCGGGGTGCGGCTTCGGGCGCATGCCAAGCCCTGTGAAGGCCGTCGTGTATTTGTAGACGTACTCCTCGTCGGTCATCTTGTACTGCATGATCGCCTGTATCGAGCTGATTTGCAGCTTGAGGCCGCCCTTTAAGACGGTCTCCGTGAGGTGGATGGCGATGAAGGGCTTGCGGTCGCCGAGGGCGAAGTTGATTTCGTTGAGGACGTTGAGGGAGTCGGCGGAGTTCGGCGTGATGAAGACGACAAACAGCGAACAGTTTTCCAGGGCGCGGGCGATATCCCCGGTCCACTCGTTGCCGGGGGAGATGCCCTCGTCGTACCAGACGTTGTAGCCCTGCTCGTTGAACCGCTTGATCTCCCGGAACACCATGTCGGCGTCCAGATGGGCGTAACTGATGAATATGTAGGGCTCGCTTCCCCGGTATGCGGGAAAGGGCATTCGCCCGATGCTTGGGACAAGCGTCGACTCCGGCGCCACATTTTCGGGCTGTGCGGGCTGCGGCAGCTCTGCCTGTAGCTGCGGGTTTTCGGGCTGCACACGCTGCGGCTGATTTTCCGGAACTTTGGGCTTAAAAAACAGCGCCATTTTCATTCACCTCTCCGATATACCGCCATGCCGAGCTTCGAGAGCAGCAGGGGGATATTCTGCACCGGGTCGCGGTCGAGCTGCCGGATCTCCTCGGGCAGCTTGTCATAGGGGATCAGGTAGGGGGTGATTTTGTTTTGAGCGTCGACGCGGTCACCCAAAACCCAGCCGGTCGACCTGCGCTCCTCCACCCACGCCGCGTGCTCCCGCTGCGCGAGGTATTCGACAAATTCCGGCGGGATGACGCCGACCGGCTCCCTCTTTTCGCCCGCCGCCCCCATCACAAAGCCCATTTCCCGCAGCTTCTCGGGGATGTCCATGGCCTGGCGGAGGTTGGAGTATTTGAGGGTGTCCGGCAGACTGTCAAAATCGGGGTATTTTAAGGGCTTCTCCGGGTGCCGTTCAAGCTGCCGCTCGTTATACAGCGCGTGGATGGCTCTGGCCAGCCCTTCAAGTTCTGTCAAAGAGGGGCGGGGAGCGGGGGCGGCGTCCGCTTTCGGAAGCGGCGCCTTATTTTGTGCTTTGCACTGAATGGAGACCGTGCCGAAAAGCGCTTCGAGGGCGAGCAGACGCCGCAGCAGCTTTTTCTTCTCACGCGAGAAGTCTGCCGCAAGGCGGCCGTCGCGCGTGACGTAAGTGACGGAAAGCTCATGGTCCGTGACCGTGAGCTTTGCCCCGGCCGCCTGGACCCGCTGTCTGTCGAGGATGCCATAGGCCTCCCTGTTCCACTCCTGGAGCTCATCGCAGAGAATGAGCAAGTACGCGACGGGGTGGACCGCGGGGTCGAGCGGCCCCAAGTCGAAGGGCTTTTTTTGCAGCATGTTTTTATAGCAGTTGTGCAGCAAAATGGCACTGGCGCTGTCGAGAATCGGCCAGAAGAAGTACTCCGGCCTGTAATTTGCGCTTTGAATGAGATAACCGTACCACTTGAGCACAATGATGGCGCTGTAATACCCGTGGTCGATAAAGCCAAACCGCGCCATCACATTGACAAAGTCGTCGAGCGCGAACTTTATGGCCGGCAGGCTGACGCCAAGCGCCAGGTGCAGCTTGTGCGCCAGCAGGTCAACGGGCTTGAGCAGGTCGATATAGACGCTGTCCTCATAGCGGTCGTAATAGCATCTGGTGAAAGCGCGCTTCCGGACCACCTCTGTGATGCTGTTGAGCTTGTCGAAATTGCCGAAGGCTATCCTGACGTTGACCTTCTCCCGGCCGCCCTCCACATCGGTGGCAAAATCCATGAATTTGTTGACCTGCCGGCCGACGATCTCCACCGGATAGCCGACGTCGTGGAAAAGGGAGGCAAGCCCCCACCGGTAAAAGAACTCCTCGTTTTTTGTGTGGTAGGCAAAGGGATATTCTTCGGGGTTTATGACGGCCTTTTGAAAGGCCGCGCGGTAGCTTTCATTTTGCGCATAGACGCACAGGCCGAGGATGAACACATTGACCGAATGGATGTAGTGGTCGCGCTGCCTGTCAATGAGGACGGCGGCGTTTTCCTCGTAGCTTTTCAGCACGTCGAGCAAATCAATAAAGGGATTTGACGCGCCCTTAAGCGTGATTCGATAGCTGTCGAAAAATGCGCGGTAGACCGCAAAGGCGTTCTCCTTGGTCTCGCGGTCGAGAAAATTATATACCGCCTGGCTGATGAATATTTTGCAGCAATGTCCGCGCTCGAGGTCCTCAAAAACCTCAAGCTCCTCAAAAAAGCGCTCCGCGTACCGTCTCATGTCGTTCATGCGTCGTCGTCCTCGCAATCCGTTTTTTTCGCTGCTTCGGGCCGTTCCTGCCCATTATATACCAAAATGCCTCAGCTTTCAATCGACATTGCGCAGTAAAAAGCCCGGAAGGGTGGGCCGGCGCAGGTCGTAATGTCAAAGCCGAGAAAACGGACGGCGCGCTTTTCTCTTAAACATGTATGTGATATAATAACCGCATGGCGGTTATTATATCTTGATTTAATCCCGCGTGCGATTTTCACCCTTGCGGGTGAACGCACGTGCGACCATTATATCTCTGCGCGCTGCGCGCTTGCGATATAATAACCGCAGAGCGGCGATGATACACCATTTTCCCGATAAAACGCCAGCAATCTACTTAGAATTGAGGTGCCGGTATGAAGGATGTCCAGATAAAACTGAGGGTGGCGCTTGTCCAGGCGACCCCCGTCATGTTCGAGAAGAACGCCACGATTGAAAAAGTCTGCGCACAGATTATTGAAGCCGGAAAAAACGGCGCGCAGCTCATCGTCTTCCCGGAATCGCTGATTCCCTGCTACCCGTACGGCCTCACCTACGGGTTTACCGTGGGCTCCCGCACCGAGTCCTGCCGCGACGATTGGAAAATCTACTACGACAACTCCGTCCTGTGCCCAAGCGAGGACACTGAGCGCATCGGCGCCGCCGCAAAGGAGGCGGGTGCTTATGTCTCAATCGGCTACACTGAGCGAGGGCTTGAAAACGGCACGCTGTACTGCTCAAATATGGTCTTTGGGCCAAACGGCAGGCTGCTGTGCAATCACCGCAAGCTAAAGCCCACCGGCGCCGAGCGCATCATCTGGGGCGACGCCGACAAGGACTATTTTCCCGTCGTGGAGACGCCGTGGGGCAACATGGGCGCTTTAATCTGCTGGGAAAACTACATGCCGCTCGCGCGCGCAGCGCTCTACGCCAAGGGCGTGAGCCTGTACCTGTGCCCCAACACCAACAACAACGCGGAATGGCACGACACCATCAAGCACATCGCCATTGAGGGCAGGTGCTTTGTCTTCCATGTCAATCAATACTTCACCCGCGACGGCTACCCCGAGGGCTATCACGGCCCGGCGGCACAGGAGCTCAAAAACCTGCCGCAGGCCCCCTGCAACGGCGGCAGCGCCGTCGTCGACCCCTTTGGCCACTATGTGACGCAGCCCGTATGGGATAAAGAGTGCATCATCTACGCCGACATCAACCCCGACGACGCGGCCAGGGCCCGCATGGAGTTTGACCCCTGCGGGCACTACAGCCGCCCAGACGTCACGGAGCTCATTGTACACGAGAAATAGCGCTTAAGGTGACGAAAGCCCCTCGCGCACCGCCGGGTGCCGACCCTTTTCGGCGCTTTTCGCCTTGTTATCCTTGCCTTGCGTCAGCAAGGCGGCGTCTGCCGCGACGAAAATCACTCGAAAATTGCCTGGCGCCCGGTGCAAGCAGTTTTCATGAAGCGGATTTTCGCCGCAGCTTTTCGAAAATCCGCCCATGAAAACCGGTGCGGGACGGGCTTTTGTCGCCTTAACAAAACCAAAACCCCCGGCGGTCACGGACGACTGCCGGGGGTTTTATGAAGTTCAGTCTTTCACATATTCCAGAATATCACCGGGCTGACATTCGAGCACCCTGCAAATTGCCTCGAGCGTTGAAAACCGGATCGCCTTCGCCTTTCCGGTTTTCAGGATCGAAAGGTTGGCCATCGTGATTCCAACCCCCTCCGAGAGCTCGGTCAGACTCAGTTTTCGTTTGGACAGCATGACATCCACATTCACAACGATTGCCATCTTTTTCACCTCAAATCGTCAAATCGTTTTCCGATTTCATGGCGACGACATCCTGCAAAAGCCGGCACAGAATCGAAGCGAACACGGAAATGACAAAGGCCGCGCCGGCGATTGCCATTCCGATCAGCACCGAACCCGGGGCATCTTCCACTTGGGCCACGGCATAGAAAAACGGCAGGCCGGCCACCGCGCAGATCAGAAAGTCCGCGAAGGCGCAGCGTGAAATCACTTTCAGCGCATTCACGGACAGCTCCGAGAAAGCGCGGTTGGTGTCAATGTAGCTGAGCAGTTGATACGACCGGTGCAGCGCAATGAAGAAGGGGACGGCCGCCGCGCACACGCCGGCAAGCAATATGCGGGACAGAACATAATAGTCCGAGGCGGGACTTCCCTCAGTCATTACCAGCCATACCGCAACGCCGCATATGGCCAGTACGATTGCGCCGGAGGCAAAGACCGCAAATCGCAAAACCGCAGTGGAGCTACGTTTCATAAAATCACCTCACTTATAGTGTGTCACCATTATAGC
>DATMXT010000287.1:0-5654 GCA_035561375.1 Terriglobales bacterium
GCCCGAGGAGATGCCGGCCACCGGCGCCTTGATGGGCACGCCGGCGTCCATGAGGGCCAAAGTCGAGCCGCAGACCGAGGCCTGCGAGGTCGAGCCGTTGGAGGAGAGCACCTCGGAGACGAGGCGAATCGTATAGGGGAACTCCTCCTCGCTCGGAATGACGGGGGCCAGCGCCCGCTCGGCCAGAGCGCCGTGGCCGATTTCACGCCGGCCGGCGCCCCTAGAGGGTTTGGCCTCGCCCACCGAATAGGAGGGGAAGTTGTAGTGGTGAATATAGCGCTTGTACTCGTCGGCGTCGATGCCGTCGAGCAGCTGGGCCTCCCGCATGGTGCCCAAAGTCGCTGCCGTCAGCACCTGGGTCTGTCCGCGGGAGAACATGCCGGAGCCGTGGACCCGGGGCAGAAGTCCGACTTCAGCACTGAGCGGCCGCATGTCCATGAGGCCGCGGCCGTCGACCCGCGCCCCGTCATCGAGCAGGGAGCGGCGCACGACGTGCTTCTGGGTCTGGTAGATGGCGTCGGCCAGCATGGCGTCGGACACTTCCTCGCCGAAATGCGCCTTTGCCTTTGCGGCGACCGCGATGAGCCGCTCGTCGCGCACTCTTTTGTCATCGGTGAAGAGGGCGTCCTTGACCATATCCCAGGCGAAATGCTCATACTCCTCAAGGAAGTCCTTTTTAAGCGCCATGGACTCAAAGGGCACTTTGGGAAGCCCGACCTTCTGGCGCAAGTCATTGATGAAGCCCACCATTTGGACGTTCTCGTCATGGGCGGCCATGATGGCCTTGTACATGAGGGCGTTGTCGACTTCGTTTGCGCCGGCCTCAATCATGGCCACCTTGTCCCCGGTGGAGGCGACAGTGAGCGCGAGGTCGCTGACCTTGCGCTGCTCCTCAGTGGGGTTCATGACAATCTCACCGTCCACAAGCCCGACCGACATGGCGGCAATGGGCCCGTTCCACGGGATATCGGAGATGGCCACCGCAATGGAGGCGCCGTTCATGGCGACGATCTCCGGCAGAAAGTCCTGGTCGGACGAGAGCACGGTGCAGACGATGCAGACGTCGTTGCGCATGTCCTTGGGGAAGAGGGGGCGCATGGGCCGGTCGATGACACGGGAGGCCAGAATGGCCTTCTCGGAGGGACGGCCTTCGCGCTTCATGAAAGAGCCGGGAATTTTGCCGGCGGCGTAGAGCTTTTCTTCAAAATCCACTGAAAGCGGAAAAAAATCAATCCCGTCCCGCGGCTTCTCCGACATGGTGGCCGTGCAGAGCACTGCCGTGTCGCCGTACCGCACGAGGCAGGAGCCGTTTGCGAGGCCCGCCATTTTGCCGACTTCGACTTTCATTGGCCTGCCCGCAAGCGTGGTCTCAAAGACCTTAAAGTTTTCGAACATTTATAATCCTCCTATTCTTAACTCAGTTATTATAACACAAATTTCATGGAATTGTACAGTGGATTTTCGGCGCGGCGTATGGTAGAATATCGAAGAGTGCCCGTCCGGGCAGCCTTTTTGGGCGCAGCGCATCCTCGCACAAACAAAATACATATGGGTAATCAGGGGTAGACATGAACGAAAAAGAATCCTGGGGCAGCGCGGCCGGCTTTTTGCTCTCCTCCATCGGCTACGCCGTGGGGCTTGGGGCCATCTGGCGGTTCCCGTACATGATCGGCACCTCAGGGGGCGGCATTTTTCTGCTGCTCTGCGCGCTGCTCTCCATCGTCATCGCCGTGCCGCTGCTGCTCTGCGAGCTGACGCTGGGGCGGTCGACCGGCAAGACCGCCGTCGTCGGCATGCGCCAGCTCGCCGGCCCCGGCAGCCCGTGGGTCATGTTCGGGTGGCTCGGGGTGGCGGCCGCCTTTATCATGATCTCCTACTACGTCACCATCGTCGGCGACGTGCTGTTCTACGTCTACAAGGGCCTCGCAAGCGACATCACGGCCTATTCGAAAGACGAGCTCATCGGCATTTACGGCCAGCTTCAAAACTCGGCCGCGTCCAAGCTGTTTTGGACGGTGCTGTCGCTTGTCCTGTCGGCCGCCATCCTGTGGCGGGGCGTCCAAAAGGGCATTGAAGCCGCAAGCAAAGTGCTGCTGCCCATGCTGTTTGTCTTTCTCTTTGCCATGGCGGTGCGCGGCTGCTCCATGCCGGGGGCGGGCGTCGGCGTCAAGTGGCTTTTGACGGCCGACTTCTCGCGGCTCACGGGTGGCACATTCATGTCGGCCCTCTCGCAGGTCTTTTTCCTGGCCGGCGTCGCCCTATCGACGGCCTTCGCCTTTGGCAGCTACTTGGACAGAGAAAAGAGCGACATCCCCTTTTCGACCGTCGTCATCGTGCTCTCCAACTTTGTCGTGGCCATTTTGGCGGGGCTCGCCATCTTCCCGGCCCTCTTCTCCTACGGCATGGAGCCGGACGCTGGCGCGGGACTCGTCTTTATGACCATGCCGGTCGTCTTTGGCGACATGGCGGGCGGGAGATGGTGGATGGCCCTCTTCTTCTTCCTCGTGCTCATCGCCGGCATGACCTCCATTTTAGGGCTCTTTGAAGGGGTCAACTCAACCCTGGCGGAGGCGTTTGGCTTACCTAAGAAAAAAATGCTGCTCATCTTGACCCCGCTCTTAGCCCTCTGCTCGCTTCCGGCCATCCTGGCGGGGACGGCGCTGAAAGACGTCACCATCCTTGGCATGGACTGCTTTACGTTTATGGACTTTCTCGCCGTGGGCCTGCTTGTCCCCGTAGGCGCCTTGGTGCTCGACGTCTACTCGGCCTACAAATACCCCTTTAGCCGGCTTGCCGAAGAGGGCTCCAAAGGCGCAAAGTATTTTCGGATTCCTCTGTGGCTGTCCCCCTGGCTCAAGTTCGGGGTGCCGGCCGTCACCGCCCTGGTGCTCATCGCCGGGGTTATGAGCTATCTCTAAAAAAAGGAACCACCCGTCTTTCGACGGGTGGTCTTTTTAAATTACCGTCTGCCAAAGCAGCGGCAGAAGAAGCAGCCACGCCGTGGCGTCTGCCTGCCGGGGCAGCAGTCGTTATTCCGATTTCTGCGCATACACACTTAGCAACAATCCGTTCTGTTTATAATGTTGTCTACGATCCTCAGCTTTTCGAGCAGACTCTGCTCGATCGAGGCGACCTGCGCAATGATGCCTTCACTTGTTCCGGGCGCCGACAGAATGCTTGCCATTGCACTCTCCATGGCGGAGCTGGCTGCCAAGACGACGGTTCGTGTATCGACAAGGGCCGGTTCGCGCCCAAAGCGCTCGAAGTAATCGCAGTTTCCGCAGCAAGCACGGCACTCGCAGGACAAGGGATCGCCATCATTGATGCTGCGGGGAGACGCTATCTGATCAAAGTTGCAGACCGCCGCGCGCTCCCCAAGCGACCAGAGTTGAAGCTGACCGCCTGACAAAGCAAAAAACTGCGGGTTGTCGGGAGTTGTCATATCTACAGCTATTCCGGTTCCGAAGCGGCCGCGAATAGGGGTTTCGCCCACCATCACACCCTGCGAATTCACGAGCGCAAGGTTGACTCGGGTACCTCTGCGGTAGCGGGCGACAATCCAGGGGTTTATGGCTGCGGCTCCCTCCAGCACGGCGTTTTCAGCCGCCCGGAGAATCCGGCCGGCATATTTGCCATCCCTTTGAAAGGACCACACGGCGTCGTCGGTGGTCAGGACCAAAAGTCCTGCTGCGCAGTCGACCGAAATGCTGACAATTTCGTAAGCCAGCTCCGGCCACGCCAGAATGCTCTGACTTTCGACGCCAAGCTCTCTGTTCATGCGGTACAAAATCAAGGGCGTTCCGGGCACATATCCCCAAAAACAGTCCTCGCCGCGGTCATAGCAAAGCACCGTAAACCGGACGGGCACCGGGAATTCGCCCGTTTGCTCCAGCTCGCGGTTAAACCGCAAAATGCGCAAAGATTCCGGCTGCGTGAGATAGAATCCGTCCGGGCCAACCGTAAAGCCGGCTCCCTCGGCCGGAAACCGTCGGACGGCAAGCAGTTCCATAGACATTGCAACCCCTCCGAAACATACTATGCCGCGCGGCTCCAATGGGTGCAAAGGCGCTTGCCAAAGTGAAAGCCCCAAAAATATGGGGCGCAGCAGAGAACTGTTGCGGTGCGCCTTTTAATTTGTTATTCTATGAAAAAGCGCGCGGACGCATTTGCGTGCCGCGCGGCTATCCTGCGGAATATTCATATGTGCGGAGGCTGGCGTATGGACGACATTGCAAAAAAAGATATGGAGCAAGCGCTCCGGGACATCGCTTCGATGATTGGCCGGACTGAGACGGCAAAAGAGAAGTTCGCGCAGGGTACTTCTCAGCACACGTTACAGCAAAACAGGCTTAAAGCGCTTCAAATCGCCGCATCCCTGATCTCAAAGGAGCTCGCGGCGCCTGACGCCGTGGACTGTTACACTGAAGAAGAGATGAAAAATGCGCTTGCGCCGCTCACTTCCCTGATCAGCAAATCCGAGAAAGCGCGGACAAAATTGGCGCAGGGCACCTGGCAGCATACGATGCTCAGCGACAACCTCAAAGCCCTCCGCATCGTTTTGCCGCTCTTCGCAAAGGCACTGGGCGAGACCAAATAAAGTCATATGCGCATCAGCCGTTATCAATCAGAGGTGGCCTGAAGAGCTTTTTATCGTCAAAGCTGCGGGCTGTATCGCCTGTTGCGCGATACAGCCCGCAGCATTTTTGTTGCACCCCGCAAAACGGGGGCTGTTTGTGTGAAACTACTGCTTTGCGCGGACTTTGTCGATCTCGGCCGCAAGCGCCGGCAGCACCGCGTGCAGGTCGCCGACGATGCCAAGGTCCGCCACGCCGAAGATGGGGGCTGTCTCGTCGCGGTTGATGGCGATGATATAGCCCGACTCCTCCATGCCGGCCACGTGCTGAATCTGCCCGGAGATGCCGCAGGCAAAATAGAGGTCCGGCCGTACGGTGGAGCCGGTCTGGCCGACCTGCCGGTCGGAGGTGGTCCAGCCCGAGTCGACGCAGGCGCGGGACGACGAAATGGTGCCGCCCAGTTTTCCGGCCAGCGCATCAAGCGGCGCAAAGCCCTCGGGGCCGCCGATGCCGCGCCCGCCCGAGACCAGCACCTTGGCCTCCTGAATGTTCATGCGGGTGGGGCGGTTGGGAATGATTTCGAGAATTTCGACGTTGACGCATTCCTCGGGAATTTCGAGCGCAAACCTCTCAATCTCTCCCACAGCCTCCCCGGCCGGCAGCTTCTGCATGACGCCGGGGCGAACCGTCGCCATCTGGGGCCGGTGGTTGGGGCAGAGGATGGTGGCCATGATGTTGCCGCCAAAGGCGGGACGGGTCATGAGCAGATTCATTGTCTCGCCGTCGATGTCGAGGGCAGTGCAGTCGGCCGTAAGGCCCGTGTGAACGCGGGCCGACACCCGGGGCGCCATGTCCCTGCCGATGGCGGTGGCGCCGACCAGCAGGATCTCCGGCTTGTAATTCTCAATGACCTTGGAAAGCGCATAGACATAGGGCTCAGTCATATAGACGCCGAGCTTCTCGTCGTCGACGAGGATGACCCGGTCGGCCCCGTGGGAGAGCAGGTCTCCCGCGAGCCCTTCGACGCCGCTGCCCAGCAGCACCGCCGTCAGTTTCACGCCGAGGTCCCCGGCAAGCTGC
>DATMXT010000288.1:0-7684 GCA_035561375.1 Terriglobales bacterium
CCACGATGAAGGGGTCGACGACGGTGCCGTTGACGTCCTTGGGGGTGACGACGGCGCCGTTGAGCTCGATCTTGATATCCTTGTAGTACGCCTCGAGATTTTTGACGGTCTGCGCCGCGAAGGAGGGGACGAAGAGTCCCATAATCATGCCGCCGCAGAGAAGGCCGGCAGTGAAGCTCTTAAAACTGAATCGACTCATGGGGTTCTCCTTTTCACATGGATTTGAAAATATTCTACCCTTTCGCTGAATGACTGTCAACCTTGGTGAGACAATAACACCGAAACGTCACTTTAGGAGGTAACGATATGCGAATGGGTACAGTGCTGCTCGGCGTCGCGGCAATCACTGCGGTGGGCGCCGTGGGAATGTCCTCGGGACGAACCGGCCGCCGCATGCGCCGCAAAGTTTCGAGGGCCTGCAGAGGGGCCGGCAGCGTCATCCGCTCGGTCGGCGAAATGATCGATTAAAAAAGGGGGGCCGCAGCCCCGTCAGGCTGTCGAAAGTTATTTTTCGACAGCCTGATTTTCTCGGCTCTCCGAAAGGCCCGAGAAAATGCATCCGTAATCCTTACACTTGGCGGAAAACCCACAGGTTTTCCGCCACGCTAAAGGGGGCCGCAGCCCCCCTTTTTTTTATTCGATATAAATCTCCGCCACCGGTCCCGCCCCGATGGGTACGGCGGGGGCGACGGCCGCCGCCGCCTGCTCCGGCGTCTCGCACAGGACGCCCCCGATGGTGACGGGCAGGGCGGACGGCTCAATGACGACGGCCGTGGCCGGCGCGTCAAAGCCGTAGCCCGCGGCGGTGGCCCAGGTCGCGTCGTACAGCGCCCGCATGGGCAGTTCCACCGTGATGGGCAGGTCGGAGAGGGCGTAGACGAACTCGCCGAGCTGCTGCTGTTTGGTCAGCCCGCCGGTCTGATAGGCGATGAGGGAGAGCTTGCCGTAAGTCGGATAACAGAGGTCAGAGAGCAGCACCATGTCGACTCCGGCCGCCACCGCCTCGCGGGCAAGGGCCTCCACATAGGCGCGGGCCGGCGCTTTGTAGGGGTCAAGACTGCGCCGGTAGTTCCCGTCCAAAAACAGCACGCCGGAGGCCACCGTGACGCCGGAATTCTGGACATTTCGAGGGCCCAGGTGGTCTGTAAAGGCCGAAAGCCTTCCCCAGAGCACCAGCCCCTTTTCGTGGCACTCTTCGGCCAGCGCCCCCAGGTCAAAGGCGTTGGCCCGCAGGGCCGGCGCCGCCCCCGCCACTTCGGAGGCGTAGGTGACCTCGCCGCCCGTGAGCTTCAAATCGACGATGACGCCGTA
The DNA here is from genome assembly GCA_035561375.1 of Terriglobales bacterium. Classification (GTDB taxonomy): domain Bacteria; phylum Bacillota; class Clostridia; order Oscillospirales; family Feifaniaceae; genus DATMXT01. The sequence goes on from DATMXT010000288.1 coordinate 1,312, forward strand.
CGCTTCGGCGGCCACAGCCTGGTCGACTGTCGTGCCCGCCAGCCGCAAAATGGGGCCGGTGCGGGGCTTTTCGGGCTCGGGTTCAGGCTCCGGTTCGGGCTCCGGCTCGCCGGAGGGCGGAGTCTCATCCACGGGCGGCTTTTCCGGAAGGCGCTCTCCACGCAAAACAGCCGCAATGTCCGATACGGCACTGCGGAAATCAACGTTTGTCTTATAGGTGTACCCCAAGAAAAGGAGTATTGTGAAAACGGCAAGCGTGATGATGGCAAGGGTCTTCCATTTACTTTGCCGTCCGCGATAAGGCCGCGCCTTTGCCATAAACACCTCCCGGGTCCCGGTGTCATATACTGTAAACAGTATATCCGATTATCGGGGAATAATCAAGACCGTTCCCATTTATTGCGCTTTGTAAAATCTTCAGTGGGGGATTATAATGTGGACATGGGGGAGTGCGTATGAAGATTGAAGTCGTGGGTGAGAATAGGCTGCGTCTGTTGCTTGACGGTACCGACATGGCGGAATATGGACTTACATATGAAGACATCGATTATTCGAGGCCGCAGACACAAAAGGCGTTTCGCAACATGATGGACAGGGCGGAGGACGCAGTCGGCTTTCGGTCGGACGGATACAAGCTCGTCATTGAGGCGCGGCCCGCCACCGATGGGGGCTGCGTTTTGACCGTCACCCGCCGGCCCAAGAAGAAGGAAAGAGACCCGCTGCGCCGTGGCACGAGAGCCACGTTTTTGTTCGACACCGCGGACGACGCCTTGGACGCCCGGCTTGCGCTGTCGGCGCCGGCCGCCATCATGCGGGTCGGCCGCGGATATGTCCTGACCGTCGACCCGGCGGGCGAACCGCAGCGCAACATCTTACTTGAATTCGGGCGGGAAATCGACGCCTGAGGAACTTTACATAGAAATCTCCCTAAAAAAAGCCGCCCCAATTGGGGCGACTTTTTGTTTTGAGTTTATTTGCGCAGGCCGAGCTTCTCGACAATCGCACGGTACCGGTTGATGTCGGTCTTGGTCAGATAGTTGAGCAGCCTTCTGCGCTGGCCGACCATCTTGAAGAGGCCGCGGCGGGAATGGTGGTCCTTCTTGTTGAGCTTCAAGTGCTCGTTGAGATGGTTGATGCGCTCGGTCAGCATGGCAATCTGCACTTCGGGAGAGCCGGTGTCGGTCTCGTGCAGCTTGTACTCGCCGATGATTTCACCCTTGTCACGGATCATTGTTTTTTTCACCTCATAAAAAATTTCAGACACCGCGAGAGGCAGCTGCGAAGCGGTGAAGTTCGTTACCGCATCTCGGGTCGACTGTGATAGGATATCATAATTTTGCCGGGCTGTCAACGCCATTTTTCACGGCAAAATCAAGCGTATTCGCGTCCGGGCGGCAGGTGGAAAAACCTGCGCCGCCTTACGGCTCCTCAAAGGGCTTTTCAGCCTGCGCGAAATACTCCTTCTGCCATTTGAAAGCGGCGCCCGGCCCCTGCTCTTTCCCGATGGCGTTGTACTGCTCCCTCATCCAGGTGGGGTACTGGAGGCTGTGTACGAGGAAGCCCTGTCCCTCTTTTGAGATGACGTCGTAGCCCTGCATCTGGTTGACGCGGTTAAAGGCCTCCTTGGCGACGCGCATGGTCTCGGGCGGCATGAGGGCCAGCTTGCGGGCTAAAATCATGGCCTCGTCCATGAGGTTCTCCCTCGGGACGATGCGGTTGATGAGCCCCATCTGACAGGCCCTGTCCACGGTCACGTTTTCGCCGGTCATGACCATCTCCTTGACAAAGCGCAGCTGGTTATAGGCAAAGGCCAGCCGGGTGAGGGGGACGATGCTCATGCGCATTTCGGGCAGGCCGAACTTCGCGTCCTCAGAGGCGACGACAAAGTCGAAGAGCGACACCAGCTCCAGACCGGCCCCGAGGCATGAGCCGTGCACGGCCGCCACCGTGGGCTTGGGGAAATTGTAAATGTAGGTCTCATAGATGTGCCGCTGCTGGAACTCGTCCCAATACGACAGATAGTCCCGGCCGGCCTGAGCCTTTTCGGAAAAGGCCCGCTCGGCCACGTCGTTTCCGGCGCAGAAGTGCTTGCCGGCGCCGTAGAGCAGCACCGAACAGACTTCCTCGTTGTCCCGGACCGATTCAAGGGCGGCGGCGAACTCCTCCAGCGCGTTGATTTTCAGGGCGTTGGCCTGCTCAGGGCGGTTGAGCTTCAAAATGGCCACCTTGTCTTTGATGTTCAGGGTGAAATTCTCGTACGCCATAGACCTGCTCCTTTCTGCTGTTGGCTTGTCGGATGTATCCCAAGGGGCAGACGCTCCGCCCCAACAGACCGTGTCACAAAGGGTTGGCCGGGGAGCCGTGCGGATTACCGGTTTTGAAGCGACGCGCAGCGGGCCACGTCCTTTTGAAGCTGGAGGCGCAGCGCCTCGACGTTTTCGAACTTGCGCTCGTCCCTGAGCTTGCGTAAAAATTGAATTTCAAGCTCCCTGCCGTAGAGGTCACCCGAAAAGCCGATCAGGTGGGTCTCGGCGTTGACGCCCTCTCCCGACACGGTCGGCCTTGTCCCGACGTTGGTGGCGCCGGCATAGGTCGCGCCGTCGACCGTGACCGAGGTGCAGTAGACGCCGCGGGCCGGCTGGAGCTTCTCCTCGGGGAACCACTGGTTCATGGTCGGAATGCCAAGCCGGGCGCCCAGGTGCTGCCCCGGCACGACGGTCGCCCGCAGCATATACGGGTGCCCCATGAGTTCGGCCGCCTTGCCGACGTTGCCGGTGACGACGCACTCCCTGATCCAGGTCGAGCTGATGACCCGCCTGTCCTGCAGCACCGGCGGCATGACGGAGGCCTCCATGCCAAGCTCGTTGCAGAGCATCTGCATGAGGGCAGCGTCTCCGGCGCCTCTGGCCCCGAAGTGGTAGTGGAAGCCGCAGACGACGCCGACGCACCCGAGCCGCTCAAAGAGCAGGTGCTCTATAAAGCTGTCGGGAGCGAGATTTGCCGTCTCCGGCTTAAAGGGGTCCATGACCGTCATCCCGATGCCGAGCTGCTCAAAGAGTTCCAGCCGCTCGGCGTTTGTCGTGATGGAGGGCGCGACGACGCGCCCGGCCAGCACATTTGCCGGGTGGGTCGAAAAGGTGTAGACGATGGGAGTGGCGCCAAGCGCACGGGCCAGCCGCACGGTCTCGGTTAAAAGCGACTGGTGTCCGCGGTGGACCCCGTCGAAGTTGCCGAGCGCCGCCACGACGGGCCCATTATTGACATATTGCGCAATGTTGACTACCTGCATGAAGTTAAACCTGCCTCAAGATGTATGTGGGGTGCATGAGCCCGGTCGGGGGGTAGAACTGGACGTCGACAAAGGAGAAGCCGAGCTTTTCGAGCACGCGGGAGGAAGCCCTGTTTTGCGGATGGTGCCCGGCGTAAATGGGCCGGCCGGGAAAATTGTCCCTGGCGTAGCGGATGGCGGCGGCCCCGGCCTCGCTTGCAAGCCCCATGCCCCAAAAGTCAGGCAGCAGGTGAAAGCCGAGTTCAAGGCCTTCCTCGCCGTGCGGGCGCAGTCCGCAGCAGCCGACAAGCTCGCCCGTCGCAAGCAGAAAAATCGGCCAGTACTGCATGTGCACCGTCTGTCCGTTTGAGCACTCGGTCGTAAGCCGCTTTTCAATCTCTGCCGACGTAAAGACGCCGGCGGCGCAGATGTACCGGCTGACGGCGGGGTCCCCCCAGAGCAGCCTCGCAAGTTCAAGGTCGGCGGGCGCCCACTCGGAAAAGCCGAGCCTGTCGGTCTTCATAAAGAACGCTCTCATAGTCACAGCCTCCAGATGAGCCCGTATTTTTCATCCCGCCGCTTGAGCAGGCCGATAAATCCGTTTTCGCCGTAGAGCCGGTATTTTTCTTCCAAGGCGCCGAGCTTGCCGCCGTCGACCCACTGGCCCCCTGTCAGCAGTTTAAGGAAAAATTCGGGCGGGGCGAGGATGGGCAGGCTCTCAAAGAGGCGCTCCGGCGCAATGAGGAGGTCCGTCACCCCGCGGGCCTCGACCTCTTCGGGCGTGTGGGCGTCCTCTATGGCAAAGCCGGACGAGCGGGTGCGCCGCAGCGCCTCCATGCAGGCGCCGCAGCCGAGCGCCGCCCCGATGTCGGCAATGAGGCTGCGGATATAGGTGCCCTTTGAGCAGCTGACCGAAAAGGAAAATCGGTCCCCCTCAAAAGCGTGAAGTTCAAGGTCGTGTATGACGACATTGCGGGTTGGGCGCTCCACTTCAAGCCCCTTGCGGGCCAGCTTGTACATGCGCATCCCGCCGACGCTGACGGCCGAGTACATGGGCGGCGTCTGCGTGATGGGACCACGAAATCCGGCAAGGACCTCCCCGAGGCGGGCGCTTGTCACATGGACGGGGCGTTCCCGCAGCGTCGTGCCGGTCGTGTCGAGGGTGTCGGTCTCACGGCCGAGCAGCGCCTGCGCAGTGTAGCTTTTATCTCCCTCGAGCAACTCAGCCGAGAGCTTGGTCGCGCTGCCGAGCAGCAGGATGAGCAGCCCCGTCGCCATGGGGTCAAGGGTTCCGGCGTGTCCGACTTTGGCGCCCGTCAGCCTGCGGACAATTGCGACCGCCCGGTGCGAAGACATGCCGGCCGGCTTGTCCAGCAGCAGCAGCCCCGTCAGGGAGGCGGGCGCGCTCACTTGCCTTCGGCCGGAAAGCCGCGCAGCACGGCTTTGACAAGCGCCTCAACGGCCTTGTCAAGCGGGCCGTCAACCGTACAGCCGGCGGCGCGGCGGTGTCCGCCGCCGCCGAACTCCTCGGCGATATTGGAGACGTTGACCTGCGCGTTTGAGCGCAGCGACACCTTGTATGTACCGTCGGGCTCCTCCTTGAGCAGCAGGCCCACCTCGACCCCCTCGATGCCCCGCATCATGGAGCCGAGGTCGTCCACGTCGTCCTCGGTGGCCTTCAGCTCCTCCCGGTCTTTTAAGGCCATGACGCCGACTGAAATGCGCCCGTCATGGTACATGCGGGCGGTCGAGATGACTTTGGCCTCCATGGCGAGCCGGGCGGCCGACTTGACCATGAAGAGCTGATAGTTGTAGGCCGAGAGCTCAAGCCCCATCTCGGCGATGTCGGCGGCAAGCCTTAAGCAGGAGGGGGAGGTGTTGGAATATTTGAAGCAGCCGGTGTCGGTCGAGATGCCGACGTATACGCAGGCGGCAATCGACAGGGTCATTTCGACCGGCAGGTGTTTGATGAGATGCCAGACGACCTCGGCGGCAGCCGCTGTCGAGGGGTAGACGACGTTGAGCTTCCCAAACCGGGTGCAGCTCGGGTGGTGGTCGATGAGCAGGTCGATTTTGTCGGCCAAATGCGTATATTCTTCGCCCAGCAGCCCCTCGGACGCGACGTCGACCGTGATGTAATGGGCGGGCGCGAAGTCGAGAGCGGGCTCGCGCTCGCCGCCCGTGATGAGGTCGTAACGCCTCGTAATGGGGTCGGCGCAGCCGACCTGGGCGCGCTTGCCCATCTGCCGCAGCGCCTCGCGCAGCGCGAATGCGCTTCCGACCGTGTCGCCGTCGGGCTTGCGGTGGCAGAGAATCAGGTAGTCGTCGTGGGTCTTCAAAAACTGCGCCGCCTCCAGAATGGGGGCGAGGGGTTCGGGGCCGTGAAAGCCGATGCTGATTGTCTCAGTCATGATTCCTCCGGAATATCGAGTTCTTTGAGGAGCTTCGAGATGTGCGCGCCGTGGGCGACCGAATCGTCGAGCACAAAGGTGAACTCCGGCGTCAGCCGCAGTCCGACCCTCGAGGCGATCTCCCGCCGAATGAAGCCGGCGGCCGACTGGAGCCCCTTTAGGCAGTCCTTTTGCGCCTCCGGAGTGCCCATGACGCTGATATAGGCCTTCGCGAACTTGAGGTCGGGCGTCACCGTCACCTTGACAACGCTTGTCATGACCGGAATGCGCGGGTCCTTGAGCTCGCGGATGATGGCGGCCAGCTCCCGCATGACCTCCTCGTTAATTCTGTCGCGCCTGTGTGTTGCCATTTTATTTACCTCCGAGATGGGGAAAAGCGCCGGGCCTGTCCGCTTTTTGCATAGAGACCGCAAAGCCCGTCCCGGCCGCGCCGTCAGGGTCAGTCCCTGTACTCCTCAACGGTATAGGCCTCGATGACGTCGCCTTCCTTGATATCGTTGAAGCGCTCAAGCTGCACGCCGCACTCGAAGCCCTGCTGGACCTCTTTGGCGTCGTCCTTAAAGCGTTTGAGCGAGTCGATCTTAGTATCCGCAATGACCACGCTGTCACGCAGCACGCGGGCAAGTGCGCCCCTGACAATTTTTCCGCTTGTCACGTAGCAGCCGCCGATGGTGCCGACGCCCGACACCTTGTA
>DATMXT010000289.1:0-2569 GCA_035561375.1 Terriglobales bacterium
ATATAGGTTATACTGGAGGCAGTTTTGAATGGACGGTGATGGGTGTGGCAATCGGGGACAGAATACGTCGGCTTCGAAATCTTCGGGGCTTGACCCAAAAAGAGCTTGGACTGGCCGTCGGCTTCAGCGATACGACGGCCGACGTCCGGGTGGCGCAGTACGAGTCCGGCACCCGGACGCCCAAAAAAGATATGATTGAAAAGCTCTCCCAGGCGCTCGACGTCAGCTATCGGGCCATATACGAGCCCACGCTCTACGAGGCCGAAGACGTGATGTACACGCTGTTTGAGCTCGACGAGCACTACCCTATCCGACTCTATGAGTCCATCGACATCAGCAACCCCTATTCGCCCGAGCGGCATGTCGGCATCAATTTCCGCTCGGTCGCCCTCAACGACTATATCAAAGAGTGGCAGCACCGAAAAAGAGAGCTTGAAGAGGGCCTCATCACCGAGTCCGAATACATGGAGTGGAAATGGGGCTGGCCCCAGACCATGGACGGATGCGGCACACGGACACCCATAAAGAGATGGCGAAAATAATGCTTTTCCCCCGATGACCCATTCGGCCTTCGAGGGATTTTTTTTATATTTTTTTGGCTGCGCAGGATGGTTCACTGCCTGTTTGACATAAGAAAAGGCCCCAAAGCATTCCTGCTTTGGGGCCTTGTGCGCTTTATTTCCGCTCAATGGCCGCTATTTGCTCAAATCCGCGATGATGGTGTTGATGGCCAAGGGGCCGGAGAAGGAGGCATAGCTGATTCCGATGCCCGTGCCGGGATAGCGGTTATTTGTGATGTTGCCGAATGTCAGCTCACCTGCGGCGTAGAGGTTGGGCACCGGTGTGCCGTTCCCATCGAGTACGCGGGTTTCCCCATCCACCTCAATGCCGGGAATGACGCCGAAGTAGGTCATGTAGAGTTTTTCGGCGTAGTACGGCGCGGTATCCAGTTTGACGGCCTTGTCGGCAGGCAGGTCGTATCCGGGGCTCTTGCCCTCGTCCACGGCCTTGTTGTACGCGTCAACGGTGGCCAGAAGCGTTTCTTTATTGATGCCCTCGCCCTCGGCCAGCGCTTCGAGAGAATCGTATTCGCGGGCAAAGCCCTTCTCCATGTGCTGAGCCAGCAGCTCTTTGTTTTCAAACTTGCTGTCGAGCAGGGCAAAGACGTCCTTGCCGTAGGCGGCCATGGCGCGCACCATCGCATAGTTGGGCGCATTTTCATTGTAAATGCGCCCGCCGTCCACGGTGGCATAGAAGCGCGAGGTGAGCGGGTTGGTGTTGATGTCGACGCGCGGCGTGCCCATGACGCCGGTACCCAGCACCTTTGTGCCGAACTGCTCGGTCATGACATAGCCGTCGCCCGTCGCGCCCGAATGGCTGCGCATGATTGCGCTCAGGTATTCGGGGTTGTATTTCGCCACAAGCTCAGGGTTGGCGGCGAAACCGCCGGTGACCAGCAGCACGGCTTTGGCGTCGATCTGGTATTCCTTGTTGGCCTTGACATCGAGCACCTTGACGCCGGTGACGGCGCCGTCCGTCACGACAAGGTCGGTGACCTTATTGCCCAGACGGAGGTTGAAGGGATTGGCCGCCACATGGCTTACAAAGAAGGCGGCAAAGTCCTGACCGTTGCTGGCCTCTCCGGTCGCCGTCGTGGGGCTGAAATAGTTCACCTTGGTCGTATATACGCTCGACAGCCGGGGAGTGGTATAGAAGGGGAAGCCCCAATCCTGCATGCGGTTCAAAATTGTCGCGGATTTGGCATAGACGTTTGTGACAAGCTCCCGGTTGATTGTGGCGGGCTGGCCCTCGTCGACGCCCTTCTGAAGCATCGCGATGAGGTCGTCCACCGTGCATTCGGCATTTGCCGCCGCGTGCAGGTTTGACGTTGTGCCCGCGATGGCGCCGCCGGACGGCGGCAGGGAGCCGGTGACAATGTCGCGCTTCTCCAGCACGACATAGGTGGTCTCGGGACTTGTCGCCAAAAGCTCATACGCCGCGTGAATTCCGGCAAGGCCGGCGCCGACAATGACGACGTCAAAGGTCTCGGTCTCGCCCTGCGTGAGCGCGGGCGGCTCTTTGGGGACTTTTAAGCTCGCGATGTCCGCGCCCGCCTCGGTGAGCGCCGTTTCCACCGCGCGCAAAATGGCGCCGGCGGTGATGGTCGCGCCCGTGACGTTGTCGACAGCGAGGGATTGCTCTTCAACAATGCGCTGCGGAATCAGGTCGATGGAATAGGTGCCCAGTCCTTTGGTCTCCCTGTTGTCGCCGACGACGACCGATTCGATCTTGTCTTCGCTGACCGTGACGCTGACGGGCACCGGTCCGTTCATCCCCTGCGCCGACGCCTCATATGTACCGGGCGTGTAGCCGGCGGGCTCAACCGGGGGCGGAGTGCCGGTGCTGGTCGTGGAGCAGGCGGTGATGCCAAGGGCGAGCGCCACGCAAAGCAGGCAGGCGAGTATTCTCCGAGACTTCATATTCCTAAACATTCCCTTCTTTTCCATATTGTTCTAATAGGAGGATGTACTATTTGAAAAATATACCATGTGCCCGCCCTCCTGTCAAT
>DATMXT010000290.1:0-4953 GCA_035561375.1 Terriglobales bacterium
CCCACTTTACCATCACAGAAATTCATGATAAAATATGCAACAGGATGTCAATATTGGGAAACAGCCCGTTAAGGCGGGCGTAAAAAGGAGGAGGCATATGGAACAGCGATATGCGGCAACCAAAATCGGACCCGAGCTGACGGTGATCGACGACGACTTCGTGCGGATGTTTCTCATCACGGGGCGTGAGCGGGCGCTGCTCTTTGACGCGGGCAACCCAGGCCGCGACCTTGCGGCCTTTGTAGCTAAGCTGACGGCGCTGCCGGTCACGGTCATCCTGTCCCACGCCCACGGCGACCATGTGGGGGCCTTGGAGCAGTTTGGCAAAGTCCTTCTCCACAGGGACGAGGAGCCGCTATTGAGGCAGCACTACAAGGACATGCCGGTCGAATATGTCGCAGACGGGCAGGCGTTTGACCTTGGCGGGGAGGCCGTGACGGCCTATCATGTGCCGGGGCACACGCCGGGCGGCCTCGTGCTGCTCGACAAGTCCCGCCGCAGGCTATACGCCGGCGACATGCTGTCGGACCTCTCGCTCTATATGTTCATGGACCACTGCTCGCTGAAGGACTTTGTCGCCTCCATGGACAGGCTCGAAGCCCTGCCCTTTGACGAGGCCTACACGAGCCACGGCACGCTGGTCCTCGGGAAAGAGAGTGTGGCGGGGCTGCGGGCCGTCGCCGCCGGCGTTCTGGACGGCAGCGTGACGCCCGAAATCGGGCACATGGAGTTCACTGACGGCGAGACGGCAAAGACCGCGAGAATTGGAAAATATTCGATGCATACAAAATAGGAGGGACCACAACAATGGATGACAAGTACATCGCGAAACGCTACCGGAATCTCAAACCATCGGCAATGGCGGCGGCCTCGGCCATCTCGCCGCGGGACGACCTCATCAACCTGACGGTCGGAGACCCCGACATCAACACCGACGAGCGGATCATCAAGCTCGCAATGGAGGACGCGCTGAAGGGTCACACCCATTATACCACGCAGCGCGGCGATGAGGAACTCCGGGCCGAGATTGTCAAGCTCTACAAGGAAGATTACGGCATGGACATCGCCGACGGGGAGATTTTCGTCGAGACGGCCGGCAACCTCGCCATGTTTTTGGCGCTTGAGGCCACTGTCGACGAGGGGGACGAGGTACTGATCATCGAGCCCTACTACACCCCCTATCCCGACCAGATTGCCATGGTGGGCGGCGTTGCGGTCGGCGTGCCGACCTCCCCCGAAAACGGCTTTCAGGTGACGCCGGCCGACATCGAGGCCAAGCTCACGCCCCGCACCAAGGCCGTCATCGTCAACACCCCCTGCAACCCGACCGGCGTCTGCATGACCATAGAGACCCTCACGGGCATTGCCGACGTCGCCAAAAAGCACGACCTCCTCGTCATTGCCGACGACATCTACACCGCCTACTGCTACCACAGCAAATTCACGCCCATCGCATCGCTGCCCGGCATGCGGGAGCGCACCATCATCGTCAACTCCTTCTCCAAGAACTACATCATGACCGGCTGGCGGCTCGGCAACCTCATTGCGCCGCCCCGGATGGCCCAGCTCTTCGCCGACATCAACGAGAACGTCGTCTTCACCGCCCCCTCGGTCTCGCAGCGGGCCGGCATTTACGCAATCCGCCTGCGCAAGGACATCCAGAAGGAGGCCATCGGCGAGTTTGGCCGCCGCGTCGAGTATGTGGCGGGGCGCGTCAAGGACATCCCCGGCATGGACTGCATGGCGCCGCAGGGCACTTTCTACGTCTTCGCCGACGTCAGGCCGTCGGGCCTCACGTCGCAGCAGGCCGTCGACGCGCTGTGGAAAAAGGCCGGCGTCGCGACGCTGCCCGGCACCGCCTTCGGGCCGTCGGGCGAGGGGTTTGTGCGCATCTCCTGCACGGTCGGCATGGACAAGCTCAAAGAGGCCTTTGACCGCATTGAGAAGCTGCCGGAATTTATGGCATAAAATTTCATTATTTTGGCTAAATAATCAATTGAACCTCCCGTACTGCACATGGTATAACTATACCCACATTGCAGTACGGGAGGTTTATTATGATCAAAGATTGGGAGACACTGTACGAGGTCAGGGGGCCGAAGTCGATTATGGAGATGACGGCGCCGGAGATGAGAGAGGCCATGAAGGAGACCGACATCGTCATCCTGTCCTTTTCGGCCATTGAAAACCACGCCGCGCACCTGCCGATCGGCTCCGACTACTTTCAGGCCCTCATGCTGATTCGGGCGGTCTACGAGGGGCTCTTAGACCTTGGCATCAAGTCGGTGCCGGGCTTTGCCATTCCGCTCGGGGTCGACACCAACCACTTTGAGCGCGACGACCTGTTCGGCAACGTGCCGCTGCACCAGAGCACCTTCATTGCGGTGGTCAAGGACCTCGTCTTAGGGCTCAAGAAAAACGGCTTCAACCGGTTTGTGCTCTGTATGAACCACTGTGAGAACAACGCCGCGCTGCACGTGGCGGCGAAGGATTTGGCCGAGGACCACGGCATTGAGAGCGTCGTGGCCGACTGGGTGCCCCCGATGAACGACTTCTGGCCGACGGTCTGCGTCAACGCCGAGCACCAGGGGCACGGCGGCGAGGACGAGACGGCCTGCGTGCTGGCGGCGACGCCAAAGCTGGTCAAGGCCGAAAACACCCCGCCCTACTACTACGACGAGCCGACCATGGAGGTCAAGATGAGCGGGCTGCACTACTACGGCGGGGCTGTCGGGGTCTACTGCCCGGTGCGCAAAGACGTCACTCCCGGCTACATCGGCAACCCGTCGGACGCCACGGCCGAGACCGGCGTCAAGTGCTATGAGGCCTACGGCGCGTGGATTGCCAAGGTCGTGCAGAAATACCTTGTCAACCGGATGAAGTGACAACGAGTTGAGAAAAGCGGCGCCCTTCGGCGCCGTTTTTTCAGGCCTTTTTGCGCACCTCAACAAGATTTGTGTGCTGGGGGTTGCCCTTGGCCACCGGCGTCGGGTTTGCGGTGCCGGTCAGAATGTTGATGCTCCCGCGCAGGTCGCCGCCCGCCCCGTCCGGCGTGTACCAGGCGCCCTGCGCCAAGGCGATGACGCCCTTAATGATGCGCTCCGTGACAAAAGCGGGCACTGTTGTGCGGCCGCGGTCATTATAAATCTCAACGAGGTCTCCCTGTGAGATGCCGCGGGCGGCGGAGTCGGCAGGGTTTATCCAGAGCCGCTGCGGGTCGACCTCCTCTAAGATGGGGTTGTTGTCGTGAATCGAGTGGCAGCGCCTTTTGGTGTGGTAGCCGATGAGCTGCAGCGGGTATTTCTCCCGCAGGGCGTCCGCCGGCCCTTCGGGGCAGGGCAGGTAGGAGGGGATGGGCGGGATGTTGACGGGGTCATCCCGCTCGAAAAGCCGCATGGAATAAATTTCGATTTTGCCCGACGGGGTCGGGAAGGGAATGCCCTCTTTGATCTGTCTCTCATAGCCGACTGCGGGCGGGTCATTGTCATACCGTACGACGCCTTTTGCTGAAAACGCCTCGTAAGAGGGGAGCCTGCCGCCGCTTTTCTCACGGGCGGTCTCGTAGGCGAAGGTAAGCCAATCCTCCGCAGTCTCATGTCCTTCGGTGAAGGCGTCGTACAGCCCGATGCGGCGGGCGACATCGCAAAGCCAATCGTACTCGAAGCGGGCGCCGAAGAGGGGATGCGTCAGCTTGTTGTTTTTGGCGGTGTAGCAGTCGTAGTTCCAGGGCAGGCCGATATTTTCGCATTCAAATACGGAAGGGGCCGGCAGCACGAGGTCCGACCACCTGGCCGAGGCCGTGAAATGGATGTCGCTTGTGACAATGAATTCGCACAGGCGCTCGTCCGAGAGGATGCGGCAGGTGTCGTTGATGTCGGAGTGCTGGTTGATGAGGGTGTTTCCGGCCAGGTTGAAGAGCATTTTGATGCCGCAGGGGAGGCTGTCGGCGCCGACAAGCCCGTCACGGCGAAAGTTGAGTTCCGCTCCGTGCTCAATGGCCCTTGTCCAGAGAAAGTTCGGAATCTGCCCCGGATAGGGGTTTTCGGGCAGCGGAATGGAGGGGCCGTACCCGCCCGAAATGCCGCCCTGGCCGGCGGCGCCGCCGCCCCTTTTGCCGACATTGCCGGTGAGACAGGTCAGCATGGCGATGGCGCGCACATTCTGTTCGCCGTTGCCCACCCGCTGGACGCCAAGGCCCTGCAGGATGCAGCCGGGCTTTGCCGTCGCATATTCAACCGCCAGCCGGCGGATGGCGGAGGCCGGAACACCGCAAATTTTTTCGGCCCACTCGGGCGTCTTCTCTACACCGTCCGTTTTGCCGAAGAGATAGCTCTCGTAGCTGCCGCCGGCAGGCGCCCCTTCCGGCATGTGCGCCTCGTCAAATCCGAGGCAAAAGCGGTCGATGAAGGGGCGGTCCAAGAGCCCCATGGTCCAGATGGTGTGGGCCATGCCGGCGGCAAGCGCCGCGTCGGTCGAGGGGATGATGGGCACCCACTCGTCGGCATAGGTCATGACCGAGTCGCTCATGCGCGGGTCGATGACGACCACTTTGACGCCCCGGCCCCGCAGCTGCGAGAGGTAGTAATTTAGCCGGCTGTCGAAAATGGTCTCGGCCGGATTGTGTCCCCACAGGATGACATAGTTCGAGTCGAGCAGGGTCACGGGCTCGCTGCCGGACTTGGCGTCGCCGTAGACATAGGGCGTGATGTAGGTCGAGCAGGCGCTGCTGTACGAGTTGTAGGCTCCGAGGTAGCCGCCGTCGAGCGCCAGCAGCCGTTTCAAAAAGTTGCTGGGGCGAACAATTCCGGTCACGCCGGTCGAGTAGATGGAAAAGCGGGCGGAAGGGCCGTACTTTTCTTTGATGCGCAGCCAGTGGGCGGCCGTGATATCGGCCGCCTCCGCCCAGCTGACGCGCTTAAAGCGGCCTTCGCCGCGGGCTCCCGCCCGTTGCAT
>DATMXT010000291.1:0-2744 GCA_035561375.1 Terriglobales bacterium
CGTCACAGATTTCGCCCGACAAGATGCGGTCGACAAGCTCCGCGAGCGGCATGCGGGAGACCGACAGGTACTCGTCGTCGTCGAGGTGCAGCTGCCCAAAGGAGAGCCCTTCGGCCATGTAGAGGTAGATGATCTCGTTGGTAAATCCGGCGCAGGGGTAAATGCGGCCAAGCTCCGTAAACCGCTCGGCTTTTGCCCCTGTCTCCTCCTCGAGCTCCCTTATGCCGCACAGCCTCGGGTCCTCGCCCGGCTTTAAGGTGCCGGCCGGTATTTCAATGAGTTCAAGCCCTAAAGGATACCGGAACTGCCGCACCAGCAGCACGTTTCCGGCGTCGTCAATCGCGACGACGGCGACGCCGCCCGTGTGCTCGACCACCTCTCTGACGGCGGTCCTGCCGTCGGGCAGCAGGGCGTCGTCCCGCCGGACCCGGATGATTTTGCCGTCGTAGATTTTCGTCGTCTCCTTTGCCAGCTCAAAAAAGGCCTCGACCTTCATGGGGCCGGCCGGCGCCACCTCGCCCTGGGGCCTCGTGGGGGTGAAGGAGAAGTCGCCCTCTCCGTCCCAGATTTCAAGCAGCGGCACCATGACAAAGGCCCGCCCCGCCATCTCGCGGTGGGGGACTATCAGCTTTTCGTCCTCGCTCTTATATCCCTCGTAGAGTAGAATGTCGATGTCAAGCGTGCGGGGGCCCCACCGGACCTCCCGGGTGCGCCCGCAGTCGTCCTCAATGCCGTGGATTTTTTCGAGGAGCTCCATCGGGGCGAGCTCGGTCGAAAGCCGCACGCAGCAGTTGAGAAAGTCGTCCTGCGGCACGCCCCCCCACGGTTTGGTGGAGTAGAGCCCGCTGACGGCCTCGACCGCGGTGCCGGGAAGTCCCGAGAGCCGGCTGACGGCGTACCGCAGATATCCCTCCCTGTCCCCGAGGTTGCTGCCGAGCGAAAGATAGACCATTTTACGCAAAGGACCGCTCCCTTTCTATTTCTACGGAAATGTCGGAAAACTCCCCCTCGATGGGGGCATGCGGCTTGTGCACCGTCACCGAAACCCGCACGAGGGGCGGGAAGGCGGCAAGCAGCGCGTCCGCGATGGCCCCTGCCAGCCGCTCAATGAGGAAAAAGGAGTTTTCGCGCACCACCCTGCGGGCAAGGTCCGCCGCCGCGGCATAGTCGACGGTGTCGGTGATTGCGTCGGTGCGGCAGGCGGCAAAGTCGCCAAAGAGGACAAGGTCGACGACAAAGGGCTGCGGCGTCACCCGCTCGAAGTCGAGCAGGCCGTGACAGGCCTCGACTGTAAGCCCCGTTACGCTGAGCTTATCCATGACACGCTCCTTTTGTCGACCGCTTATATGCCAATACGGAGAATTACGGTTAAGGCGGGCAGTCCCGCTTTATTTAGTCAAAGAATCCTGCGGTGCGTCTGAGGGCTGGGGAATCTTATAGTTGAGCGTCTCGGGCATGCTGGCCAGCAGGGGAATTCTGATCAGGATATCAATGCCCACATAGAGCAGGAATACAACCTGCGGTCCCATCCGGTCGTAAATGATTCCGCTGATGAACGCCATGCCGGCGCTGACAATCGCCGTGACAAGCTTGTTGAGGCCAATCCACCTGCCCATCACTTCCGGGGGCACCAGTTCTCTTTGAACTGTCGCGGAAAGCGGGGTGCTTATGAAGAAAAAGCCCTGCAAAATGCCGGCGAGGACCAGAGCGGCCGGGGAAGGCGCATAGACGAGCAGGATGTTCGAGAGCCAGAACAGCGGAATGATCATGAACAGCACTTTTTTTCTGCCGATTTTGTCCGCGAGCGCCCCGACGGGATACCCGAACAGTACGGAGGTCAGGGCGGCGCCCGTGACCATCGCCCCGAGCGTGACGACGTCGGCCCCTTTGACTTCCTTGGCGAAGACCTGGCAGAAGGGCAGGATCATGCCCCTCGGTATGTAGGTGACGGCCCCGATGATCAGCCATTTTTGCGCGTTCCGGTTGCCTTTGAGAATCTCAATGCCGTCTCTGACAATATGTAAACCGGGGCTGTTCTTTGACACCCATTTGTGGTTTGACAGCATGGTCAACACAAGGATAAACGAGGCAATCGTGGTGAGCATGGGGACATAAAACAGCGGCCGGATGTCGCTTGCGCTCGACGGGGAGCCGGTGACGCCCATAAAATGAACCAGCATCCAGGCCGACAGCATCGGCCCCAGCATCCCGAGCAGACCGGCGGCAATCGATTCGCAGACCATCATTCCCTTGGCCCTGTCGCAGTTGACGAGACAGTTGCCGCAGATGGTGGCACAACTGTGGATGCCGATGCCCTCGCCTAAAAAGTAAATGATCATGCCCACCGCGGCGGCCTGCCAGGTCATTGCGAAGCTGTAGGTCAGATATGCCGCCGTCAGCAGCGCCACCCCGAGGAGATAGATTTTCTTAGGCCCTGTCTGGTCGATGCGGTTGCCGATAAAAGGCGCAATCAGGCCGGCCAGAATCATTCCGATGCTGGTGATGAGGCCGAGCTCGGTCTTGTTTGCGCCGAGCGCCACGATGTAAATGGAAAGATAGGGATAAATCATCTGATACCCGAATCTTTCGAGCGAGGTCCTGGCCACCGTGACTTTCCAATCGTGTTGCTGCCTCTTCCAGAAAGACGGGATGCCGAGGAAAAAATTAAGCTTGGAAGCGCCCTTGGATTCCATACCGAGAACATACCCCCTAAAAGTGTTGTCATATGCTTCATAGACTAATAT
>DATMXT010000292.1:0-4024 GCA_035561375.1 Terriglobales bacterium
GGCGGCGTCATGTCGAGGGGCACGACGGTCGGGGCCCAGCAGCTCACCTATGAGGAAATTCGGGCCATCGTCGAGGTGGCCGAGATGTACGGCGTCATCACAGCCACCCACGCCCACGGCACAAACGGCATCAAGGCGGCAACCCGCGCCGGCGTCACCTCGGTCGAGCACGGCATGATGCTCGACGAAGAGGCCGTCGACCTCATGCTGGAGCACGGTACATACCTCGTGCCGACCATCATCGCCGCCAACAACATCATCGTCAACGGCGTCGCGGCCGGCATCCCGGCCTTCATGGTCGACAAGGCCAAGCAGGTCTTCGAGCGCCACGAGTGGGGTTTTCGGCGCTGCATGGAGATGGGGGTCCGGATTTGCTTTGGAACCGACACCTCCACCCCCTTCAACTACCACGGCGAGCAGGCCTACGAGTTCCAACTCATGGAGAAGTTCGGCATGTCGCCCACAAAGGCCCTCATCGCCGCCACCCGCACCAACGCCCAGATGATGCGCAAGTGGAATGAAGTCGGCTCAGTCGAGGCCGGTAAGTTCGCCGACATCATCGCCTTCAAGGCTGACCCCACGAAGGACTCGAAGGAATTTATGAACTGCGCCTTCGTCATGAAGGGCGGCGTCGTCTACAAGAGCTGAAAAAGGCTTCACGCGCCCCGCGGGCACTCGCCCGCGGGGCGCTTTTTTGCTCAGGCGGAACTTTTTCCAGTCTCTCAAGACAAATGAAGAAAAAGGAATTTTCTTCCTGACGGGGGAAAGGGGACGCATACATGGAAAGGGATAAGCGTGCAGGCCGGGCCTTTTTTGGCTTGACAGCCCTGCTGATGCTGGCCTTGGCGTTGAAGTGGCTGTGGTTTGACCCGGAGGTTCTTGCCGGTCAGCGGGAGTTTTTTCTCATTGATTTCAAGCTTGTCTTGTGCAGCCGCATGGCCCGGGTGACCGTTCTACTCTGCACCTTCCTGCTGCCGCCCCTCGCCGTCAAGGCGAAGCTGCACGCTCCTCGGTGGGTCATCTGGCTGTTCCTCGCGACCGGAATTGGCTTTGATCTGTGGTATCTTTTCATCTATGCGACTTCGGCCGGTCTGATTCCCGAAACGGGGTTTTACGCCAAGGCTTGGGAATATATCATCTACTGGGGCGAAAAGGATATGCTCTATCTCGTCCTGCCGCAGCTCCCCATCGTCCTGGCCTTTGCCATGGGCGGCCGGCGGGACAGGATGGAAACGGAAGGCGCACAGGTGTCGGAGGAGATATCCACCCCGGATGAGTTGACCGCGCCGCTGCCGAAGGAGTGAGAAATGATTAACCAAAAAGTCAACAGGCCGCTCTTTATTATCTGCAGGCCAACAAAGATGATGGTTATTTTGTAAAGGAGGGTGAGACGGTTGAAAAACGTAAGAATTCCCGCGCTTGTTCTTGCAATCGCGTTTTCCATAATCATGCTACCTTCATGCGCAAACAACTCGCCGCCGGGCAATGGCGTTACGCTGCAAACAGAACAAGATGTTACGCCGCAAACGCAGCAAGACGAGGAATACTTGAATGTGATTTATCAAAAGTATGTAAGCATGCTGAATCCGAACGGTGGAATTGCAGGCGGCCCTTGGGCAGCGCCGTCTGATATAGATCCCAATTCATTGGTGGACTTCTGCTCGTTTAATGACTTATTGAATACAAGCGGAGAAAGTGGCGCAAAACAAATTTTCTTTGTACCCGCCGAGGAGGTTGAAGCCGCGCTGCTGCAATACTTCGATGGGATATCGCCGGAGTATCTGCGCACCTCACGATATTATGAGTTTGACGAAATCCCCGGCTGGGACTATACAAATCAATACTATATGCCGCAGGGCGGCGGCGGTGGCTTGACGAAGGCGCTCAAGGTCGAGGAGGACGGCGATATCCTGCGCATTGTTGTGGGATACTATTATGGAGATGATACGGTCAACCCGATAGACACCTTTTTACTGTCGGTACGTTTGGAAGAAAATGGGTTCAAGTATCTGTCCTACGAGACATATCCATAGAGCCCATATGTATATTTTCTAAGTAACAGACACCCATCCCGCCCGATTTCGCACTTGACAAGCCTATCCATATCGGATATAATCTATTAGCTATGGGAAAACCATAGCTATCCTTGCCCGTCTTTTCAAGGCGGGCCATATGTCCATAAGGAGGTGCAACACGCATGACAAACAAGTACGAAACCATCTTCATTGTCAACACCGGTCTTGGCGAGGAGGGCATCAAAGAGCTCGTTGAGAAGTTCTCCGCCCTGATTGCCGAGAACGGCACCGTTGAGAGCGTCGAAGACTGGGGCAAGCGCGTCCTGGCTTACGAGATCAACGACATGAAGGAGGGCTACTACACCCTCATCAATTTTGAGGCGGCGCCCGAATTCCCGGCCGAGCTCGACCGTATCTTCAAGATTACGGAAGGCGTTATCCGCTCCATCATTGTCCGCAAGGGCGAATAAGGGGGACGAGATGAACAAGGTTATCCTGATGGGCCGTCTCACGGACAATCCCGTGGTCCGGCAGACTCAGAGCGGCGTTTCGGTCGCCAGCTTCACACTGGCCGTCAACCGGCCTTTTGTCAAGCAGGGCGAGGAGCGCAAGGCCGATTTCATCGATATCGTCACCTGGCGGTCGACGGCGGAATTCGTCGGCAAGTATTTCGTGAAGGGGCAGCAGGTCGCGGTCTGCGGCGCCTTGCAAATGCGCGACTGGGTCGACAAGGAGGGCAAAAAGCGCCGCTCCTTTGAAGTGGTCGCGGACGAGGTCTTTTTTGCCGACTCCAAGCGTGACTCGGCACCTGCCCGCCGCGAGGAGGGCTCTGCCGCCGCCGGCTATCAGGCGCCGAGCTACGCCGCACCCGAGGCCCGTTTTGAGGCCATCACCGAGGACGACGGTCTGCCCTTTTAACAAAGGCTCTGTATTCACGGCCGGGACAAATCGCTATAAGAACGGCATTTCTCACTTGTGAACACAGACTCGCTAATCTCAAAATTCGGGAGGGAAATCCATGAATAAAAACGAAAAGGTCGTCGCACGCGGCCGGCGCGCAAAGCGCAAGGTCTGCTCTTTTTGCGTCGACAAGGTCGACCACATCGACTATAAGGACGTCGCCCGCGTCCGCCGGTATCTGTCGGAGCGCGGCAAGATTCTGCCCAGGCGCATCACCGGCACCTGCGCCAAGCATCAGCGCCAGTTGACCATCGCCATCAAGCGGGCCCGCCACATTGCGCTGCTGCCCTTCAGCGGCGACTGATAAAGCCGGTCACACCTTAGCCTGACCCATACAATCCGAACCCGCCTAAGCGGGGCTGCTTTTCGCGTCAGGCTTCATTTCATTCTTTGGCGGGCGTCAGCCCGCCAGCATCATGAAGTTTCGCCTGACACAAAAATCCGCTCCCGCAAGGTCGAAGATTTTGCAGAGCACCGGGCGCAGCGGAGCAAGGCGGCGGCCCGCAGATGTGCTGACGCCCTTCAAGGGGCACCAACACCGCTCCGGGGTGCCCGGTGTTCTGCAAAACGGATTCGTATTGTATGGGTCAGGCCAACCGTACGGAGGAAAACGCATGGAGCTCACAGTTGGAATTAAAAACACCGAGAAGGAAGTTGTGACGGCCGACAAGACGGCCAGGCACGTCGGCAGCGGCACTGCCGGCGTCTACTCCACCCCCTCCATGATCGCCTTTATGGAGGGCGTATCGATGCACGCGGTGGCCCCCTATCTGGCCGAAAACCAGACGACGGTCGGCACCGCGGTCAACATCAGGCACCTTGCCGCGACCCCCGAGGGCGACCCCGTCTGGTGCGACGCAGAGGTCATTGAAATTGACCGCCGCCGCATCACCTTTGCCGTGCGGGTCTACAACGCCGAGGGCAAGACTGTCGGCGAGGGGACCCACGACCGGTTTGTCGTCAATACCGACAAGTTCAAATAAGACGCTGCCCCGGGCTATGGGCGGTCATCGCATGGATAAAGAGCTTTTTAGCTTGTTGTCGCAGGG
>DATMXT010000293.1:0-2425 GCA_035561375.1 Terriglobales bacterium
GACAGTTATGAAGGAGGCCAATATGTCACTGGAACACGACAGCACGGACAAAAGTGTCAAAGACGGCATGCGGCAGGGTTTGGCGCAATTTGCGCAGCCCGAAAGCAAAGACGGGGAATCCCGCGCCGTCAGTTGTGACGAAGGACATGGCCACAGCTCCGATGGGAGCTGCGGGAAGGACACAGAGAATACAGAGTGTGCCTGCCGCGACCAAGACGGCGAAGAGAAGTGCAGCTGCCATCATGAAGACGAGTGCGGCTGCGAAGACGAGTGCGGCTGCGAAGACGAGTGCGACCACGGCCACGACTGCGGGGACGAGGACGGGTGCGGATGCGGCCACGACTACGGCCACGACCACGGCCACGACTGCGACTGCGAGGACGAAGACGGATGCTGCTGCGGCCATGACCACGGCGAGAGCGAAAAATTCGGACTTTCCGGCTGGCTCGGGACGGCGCTTTACGCCGCGGGACTCTATTTTTCCGATAAGCCGTTTACCCCATATCTGCTGCTCGCGGCCTACCTGCTCGTGGGCTGGCGCACGCTGAAAACCGCGGCGACGAACATCGCAAAAGGCAAGGTCTTCGATGAAAATTTCCTCATGTCGATTGCCACGGTCGGCGCCATCGCGATTCGCGAGTATCCGGAGGCCGTGGCCGTCATGCTGCTTTACCGGGTCGGCGAGCACTTTCAGGGGCTTGCGGTGGGCAAGTCGCGCAGCTCCATCAACGCGCTCATGGACCTCCAGCCTGAGACGGCAAACCTTGTCAAAGACGGCACGGAGGAGACGGTGCCGGCTTCCTCGCTTGCGGTCGGCGACATCATCGCCCTGCGGCCGGGCGAGCGCGTTCCGGCCGACGGCGTCGTAAACGGCGGGGCGACCTCGCTCGACATGTCCTCCCTGACCGGCGAGGCGGCGCCGGTGTCCATTGGGGAGGGGGAGGAAGTGCTGTCGGGCTCCATCAATTTGGAGGGGCGCATCACGGTCAAGGTGACAAAACTTGCCAAGGAATCGGCCGCCGCCCGCATTTTGCAGCTTGTCGAGGAGGCCGCAAAGTCCAAGGCGCCGACCGAGCAGTTCATCACCAAGTTCTCCAAAATTTATACGCCCATCGTCTGCCTGCTTGCGTTGCTGACGGCCGCGGTGTCGACGCTTGTCTTCAAGCGCCCGCTGTCGGAGGGCGTCTACGCGGCCATGACTTTCCTTGTCATCTCCTGCCCCTGCGCCCTGGCCATTTCGGTGCCCCTGGGCTTTTTCGGCGGCCTTGGGCTCGCCTCAAGGCGGGGAGTGCTGGTCAAGGGCGGCAACTTCCTTGAGGGGCTCGGCGAAGTGCGGCACATCGTGCTCGACAAGACCGGCACCATCACGACCGGCACCCTCCGCGTGTCGGAGGTCACTCCCGCGCAGGGGTTCACAGAAAAGGAACTGATGGAGCTCGCCTATGCCGCCGAGAGCGGCTCAAACCATCCGATTGCCACAGCCATTCGCGAGGCGGCAAAAGACGGGCCAAAACCGGCCTCCATGCAGGAAAAACCGGGGTACGGCGTCATCTGTGAGGTCGACGGAAAGCGGGTGCTGGCCGGAAACCGGCGTCTGCTTACGGAAGAGGGCATTGAGGCCCCCGCCCCGGGAAGTCTGGGGACCTCCGTCTACCTTGCGGTGGACGGGAAATTCGCCGGGCTTGTCACGGTGGAGGACACCGTCAAACCGGACGCCGCAAAGACCATTGCGGCCTTTAAGAGGCGCGGAATCGTCTCGGTCACCATGCTGACCGGGGACAACCAGCGCACGGCCGGCGCCATCGCTGAAGAAGTAGGCATCACCGACGTTGCGGCAAATCTCTTGCCGCAGGACAAGGTCACCCACCTTGAGGCAATCATGAAAACGGCAGTCGGCAAGACGCTCTTTGTCGGCGACGGCATCAACGACGCGCCGGTTTTGGCCCGCGCCGACATCGGCGTCGCCATGGGGGCACTCGGCTCCGACGCCGCAATTGAGGCGGCCGACATCGTGCTCATGGACGACAGGCTGTCGGGGCTCGAAGCCGCCTTCGGTACGGCGGCCAAAACGAGGGCCATCGTCCGGCAGAACATCACGTTTGCACTTGCCGTGAAATTTGCCGTCATGGCGCTGGCGCTGTTCGGCTACGCCAGCATGTGGCTGGCCGTCTTTGCCGACGTCGGTGTGTCGCTGCTCGCCATTCTAAACTGCACGCGGCTGCTCGCAAAAAAAACTGAAGCGGTTAGAACGGCATAGGCATAAGCGATTTTACAAATTCCTAAAACAGGCGCAAAGCGTTTCGCTTTGCGCCTGCAGCTTGTCGAAAAACCTGCGGGTTTCCCGCCAGATGAGCGGGGCCCTAAGGCGGTGGTAGCCCTCCACACACCGCACCTGCCCACGGCCCTATTCGGTGCTTTTCGCCTT
>DATMXT010000294.1:0-3687 GCA_035561375.1 Terriglobales bacterium
AGGCGGTATTCACCATCACCCTGCACGCCATTAAGAAAAACGAAAAGCCCCTTGTGGACGATGAGTTCATCAAGGACATTTCGGACGAATTTGAGACCGTTGAGGCTTTCCGCGCCGAGATTCGCCGCGGCCTTGAGCAGCAGAAGAACGCTGCCGCCACCCGCACCTTTGAAGACGCGCTCATGGGCCAGATTGTCGAGGCCATGGAAGTTGAAGTTCCAGCCGTCATGATTGAACGCCAGATTGACAACCAGGTTGAGAACTTCAAAAATCAGCTCTCGAAAAACGGCCTGACCCTTGAGATGTACCTCCAGCTCGCCCAGATGAAGATGGAGGATTTCCGCAAGAACTTCGCCGCCTCGGCCGAGAAGAACGTCAAAATCACGCTGGCGCTCGAAGAGATTGTCAAGCTCGAGAACATCGCGATTTCCGACGAGGAGTTTGAGGCCGAGATCGACAAGCTCGCAGCGCAGTACGGCATGGAGAAGGAGAAAATCCGCGAGATGGTCGACAAGGCGGCACTCTGCGCCGACATCGCCATAAACAAGGCGGTCGACCTCGTCACGAGCTCCGCGAAAGAGAAAAAGCCTGCCGCAAAGCGCGCAAAGAGCAAGGCGGCGGGAGGGGATGCGCCTTCCGAGGAAGACGCGTCCGCCGAGGAGAGCCCAAAACCCAAGAAGGCCAAAAAGGCCGCAGATAAGACCGACAAATAAGATTGAGCTTAGAGAAATCCCAGGACTAATTCAGGCGCATCCCGTCAATAATTAGTCCGGCAAGGCTTTCGCCTTGCCGGACATTGACGTAAGTTAAGGAGGTATTACCATGAGTCTTGTTCCAATGGTCATTGAACAGACTTCGCGGGGCGAGCGGTCATACGACATATTTTCGCGGCTGCTCAATGACCGGATTGTCTTCCTCGGGGAGGAGATCAACGACACCTCGGCCGGCCTCGTCATCGCACAGCTCCTGTTTTTGGAGGCTCAGGACCCCGATAAAGACATTTCCCTTTACATCAACAGCCCGGGCGGCGCCGTCACCTCCGGACTTGCGATATACGACACGATGAACTACATCAAGTGCGACGTATCGACGATTTGCGTGGGACTTGCCGCCAGCATGGGCGCGTTCCTGCTCGCATCGGGCGCCAAGGGCAAGCGGTACGCGCTGCCCAACAGCGAAATTTTAATTCATCAGCCCATGGGCGGGGCCCGCGGGCAGGCCAGCGACATCAAAATCCACGCCGAGCAGATTTTGAAAATCCGCAGCAAACTGAACCAAATTTTATCCGACATCACCGGCAAGCCGGTGTCCACCATTGAGGCCGACACCGAACGGGACAATTTTCTGACCGCTGAGGAAGCCAAGGCCTACGGGCTCATCGACAAGGTCTACGCCAAGCGGGAATAGGGATAAGAGGTAGTGTAATGCCCAAGACAACCGACGACAGAGAGATATTTTGCTCGTTTTGCGGAAAACCGGCCAGTGAGGTGCACAGGATTATCTCCGGCATCTCGGCTTACATCTGCGACGAATGCGTTGAGCTGTGCTATGACCTGCTCCAGGAGGAGCCGGGCACGGCACAGCGCGCAGCCGTCTTGCAGCAGACGCCGCCCATCGACCAGCTTCCGACGCCGCACGAACTCAAGGCCATGCTCGACGAATATGTCATCGGGCAGGACGAGGCCAAGGTCGTCCTGGCGGTGTCGGTCTACAACCACTATAAGCGCATTTATTACGGCGGCGGGAGCGATGTTGAGCTGCAAAAGAGCAATGTCCTCATGCTCGGTCCCACCGGCGTGGGCAAGACGCTTTTGGCGCAGACCATGGCAAAGGCGCTCGGCGTCCCGTTTGCCATCTCCGACGCGACAACCCTGACCGAGGCCGGATATGTGGGCGAGGACGTCGAGAACATCCTGCTGCGGCTCATTCAGGCCGCCGATTTCGACGTGGAGCTGGCCGAGCGCGGCATCATCTACATCGACGAGATTGACAAGATCTCCCGCCGCTCGGAAAACCGCTCCATCACCCGCGACGTCAGCGGAGAGGGCGTTCAGCAGGCGCTGCTCAAAATCCTTGAGGGGACCATCTCCAACGTGCCGCCGCAGGGCGGCAGAAAGCATCCGCAGCAGGAGTTCATTCAAATCAACACCAAAAACATCCTGTTCATTTGCGGCGGCGCTTTCGACGGCATTGAAGAGCTCATTGAAAAGCGCGTCGGGCAGTCGGCCATCGGCTTTGGCGCCCGGGTGCTGGACAAAAAAAGCAAGGAGGACGCGGGACTGCTCCACCAGGTGGTGCCGCACGACCTCATCAAATACGGGCTCATCCCAGAGCTCGTCGGGCGTCTGCCGGTCATCACCACGCTGAATCCCTTGGACCCGGCGGCCATGAAAAGCATTCTGACCGAGCCTAAAAACGCGCTTACCAAGCAGTACGCGGCGCTCTTTGCGCTCGACGGCGTCGAACTCACGTTTGACGACGCGGCACTTGCCGCCGTTGCTGCAAAAGCGTGCGAAGAGGGGATGGGGGCCCGCGGACTTCGCTCCATCGTCGAGAAGCTCATGACGAAAGTGATGTTCGACGTCCCGTCGGACCTCGACGTGATGAGGGTCATCGTCACTGAGGACTGCGTAAAAAACGGCGCCCCCCCACAAATTGTCACAGACGCAGGCGGAACACGCAGGCAGGCTGCCCGGCGTGCAAGGCTTAAGGCGCAGGAGACCGGCAAGCGAAGCACCGCAAGCTGACGAACCCGTGCCCACGGTTTCCCCTTTGCAGCCAACGAGGTAAAACCTATGACTGAATTTAACGACACCCAGCTTCGGGTACCCATGATTGCACTGCGGGGCCTTGTCATTGTCCCGCGCATGATCGTCCACTTCGATGTGGGCAGAAAACGCTCTGTGGCGGCCTTAAACGCCGCCGTTAAAAACAACACGCCGGTCTTTCTCGTCTCCCAGAAGGATATGATGGTGGACGACCCCGGCATCGACGATATCTACCGCTACGGCACCCTCTCGACCGTCAAGCAGGTGCTCAAGCTCTCGGGCGACAACATCCGGGTCATGGTGGAGGGCGAGGCCAGGGCCAGAGTCGTGGAGATTCTGCCCGGCCGGCACTTCAACCAGGCGGTCATTGAACAGCTGCCGGAGACCCAGAGCGCCGACCAGACGGCGGCGCAGGCGGCGGTCCGCGAGATCAGGGCGGCTTTTGAGGAATACATAAGCTATGCCCCGAAAGTCTCCCCCGACACCATGATGGCCGTCATCACGGCCGAGGAGCCGGGCGAGCTCGCCGACTTCATCATCGCCAACCTCAATTTGAACCACGAGCTCAAGCAGCGGGTGCTTGAGGCCCACGACCCCATTGACCGCGCCAAAACGCTGGTCGCGGTGCTCTACAATGAGGTCGAAATTCTCAAAATCGAAAACAGCATCCATGAGCAGGTCAAGGGCCAGCTCGACCAAAATCAGCGGGAGTACTATCTGCGCGAGCAGATGAAGGTCATTGCCGAGGAGCTGGGGGAGGGCGACAGCCTCACCGACGAGGTGCAGAGCTACCGCACGAAAATTTCCGGCCTCGCGCTGCCCAAAGAGGTCGAAGAGCCCCTTATGAAAGAGGTCGCAAGACTTGCCAAAATGGGCTCCTCGGCGACTGAGGCCACGGTCATCCGCAGCTATCTCGACG
>DATMXT010000295.1:0-4958 GCA_035561375.1 Terriglobales bacterium
CTATCAAACCAACCTTCTACACCATCAAAATACACGATGGCTTCTCCGAGTTCCCAAAAAAGCTCCCTATTCACTTCAACCTTCTTTTCGCGGGCTTTTTCTACCATTAGATGCATATATGCTAAAATATTATCCATTTCTTGTTCGTCGGTTAGTGCGTTAACCTCCCCCCAAAACTCAGAGGGTTTCATACCCAATTGAGGGATAAATCCGTATTCTTGCATGTCTTTAGTACAAAGCGTTTTATCAAAGTTGTACATTAAGGCAACTATTGGTCTTCTCATTGTTAGCCCCCTCTACAAAAAAGCTCTCGGCCTTTATTATATAAAACAATTATACACCAGGGAACCCCACAAAACAATAGGCAGCGACAAAAGTCGCTGCCTATTTGCTGCATAAATTGATATCCCCCTACAACACAAAATGCATCCACTTGCCCTTTTTGAGCCTTGGCGAGAACATCGCGTACCGGTAGAACTGGTCCACACACAGCGCCAGCCAGCAGCCGTACAGGCCAAATCCGGCGGGGTAGGTGAGAAGCCAGCCGCCGCCGACCCGCAGGATGAGGATAGACGTCAGCATGACGAAGGCGACATACCGGGTGTCGCCGGCGCCGCGCAGGCTGCCCGACATGACGACGTTCGAGGTCTGGAGCGGCTGCACGAGGGCGATGATGACAAACAGATTCCCGGCGTTCAGGATGGTGTTCGCATCGTCAATAAAGAGCCCGGCGATGGGGGTGCGAAACGCGATAATGAGCACTAAAAGCCCGAGCGACGCCACCATGGCGATGCGCTGGAGCACCGTGATGTACATCAAGGACAGGTCCGGCCGCTTCTTGCCGAGGTTCTGGCCGGTCAGGGCGGTCGCGGCCACCGCGAGCCCGTCGCCGACTGTGAAGGTGATGGTCAGCAGCTGGGAGCCGATCTGATGGGTGGCGTAGGCGATGGTGCCGAGGCTCGCGACAATGCGGGAGTACATGAAAAAGCCAAAGCGCATGCCCCACTGCTCAAGGATGGCGTTGCCGCCCACCTGCAGCATGCTGCGGCCGATGGAGGGGTCAAACTTGAAATGCCTGAAGCCCGACAGGTTCAGGTAGCCGTCTTTTTTGAAAAGGGTGAAGATGGCGAGCACCGCCGCCACCGAGTAGCCTAAGGCCGTCGCGGCCGCGGCCCCGGCGACTTCGAGGCGGGGGAAGCCGAAATGGCCGTAGATGAGAAAGTAGTTGAAGACGACGTTGACGAGGTTGGCCGTCACGTTGAGCCGCATGGTCAGGTGGGTGTTGCCGATGCCGCGCTGGGCGGCCGAGATGGTCAGGGCGATGGTCTGCAACACAAAGCCGTAGAAGACGATGCGGAAATAGGTGGAGGAGAGCGCCAGCGTCTCCTCGTTTGCGCCGGCCAGCTTCATGAGAAACTCGGACTTGGAGATGGCGATGTACGCCATGAGGATGCCGAGCACAAAATTGATGGCAAGCGCCTGCGCCAGCACCCGGCAGGCCCCGGCCTGGTCATCCTGACCCTTGCGGCGGGAGACTAAGGCGATCGTGCCGGTGTTTAAGGCCGTGATGGTGCCGACAAAGAGCAGCCGGGGCTGACCGGACAGCCCGACGGCGGCGATGGCGGCATGGCCGAGCTTGCCGACCATCACGGTGTCGGCGGCGCCGATGACCGAGAGCAGCACCATTTCGATGACGGCCGGCCACGCGAGCTTAAGGGCCGTCTCATAGGCCTCTTTTGCCGCAGGAAGTTCGTCCCGGCGCAGCTCAGCCGGGACGAAGGTTTGCGGGTCGAATATTCGGTTCACTTCTTGGTAAACGCCTCGTATTGACGGTAGAAATCCCGGCGAACCTCTTCAAAGCGGCTGGGCGGGTCAAGCTCGTACGGGCAGCGGGAGCTGCACTGTCCGCACTGAATGCAGTTTTCGGTTGCGTCAATCAGGTCTTTCCACTCGGGGGTCAAGAGGCTTGCCACCGGCATGCGCTTTAAGTTGTAGGGCATGCGGGTGACAAGGTCAACTCGGATTCCGAGCGGGCAGGGCTGGCAGTAGCCGCAGTTGCGGCAGAAGTTGCCGGTCAGTTCCTTCCGGTCCTTTTCAATGACGGCGGCAATTTCCGTCTCGGCCGGCGGGCAGTCCTCAAAGCCGAGGACTTCGAGCAGCTGGTCCATGAACTGAAAGCCGTAAATGGGCAGGACGTAGGGGTTTTGCTTGTAAAAGTAATAGGAGGCCGCGGCGTTCGAGAGCAGGCCGCCGGCAAACGGCTTCATGGCGATAAAGCCGACGTCGTGCTGTTTGCACAGCTCGACAAGCTCAAAGTCCTGCTTGCTTGAAATATAGGCAAACGGGAACTGCAGCGTCTCATAAATCCCGGACTGGGCGGCTTCCTTTGCGATCGCGAGCCTGTGGTTCGTGATGCCGATGTGCCGGATTTTGCCGGCCGCTTTGAGCTCTAAGAGCGCCTTGTAGACGCCGTCCTCCCCATCGGGCCGGGGGCAGAAGGGCGGGTTGTGCACCTGTAATAAATCCACATAGTCGGTGCGCAGGTTTTTAAGGCTTATGGCAATGTCCTCCATGACGCCGTCATAGGTGAAATGGTGGCTCTTGGTCGCAATATATAGGCCGTCCCGCATGCCCTCAAAGGCTTCGCCCAGCTTCTCTTCGCTGTCGGAGTACATGCGGGCCGTATCGAAATAGTTAATTCCGGCCTGCGCCGCCTTGCGCAGCATGAGGACGACCTCGTCCATAGGGCGGCGCTGAAGCGGCAGACAGCCGAAGGCTGTCGCCGTGGCCTGCATCTCGGACCGGCCGAGTCTGATTTTTTCCATGGTGTATCTCCTCTCCAAAAACGAACCGCAAAACGTAAAAAGTAAACTTGCTAAACTTTTTTACCGGTGATTTCACCGGGCGTGAGTTCAAAGAGCGCCGTCGCGTCAATCGCGGGCTGCGGCATGGACAGCTCTCCAAGCGGCGGGTAATACTTGGCGGCAAAGGCGTAGAGAATTTCCCGCTTTTTCTCGGAGTCCGCCACCTGGGCGACCTTGCCCTTGACCATGACCGACTCGTAGGCCGTGTAGATGTTGCAGGCCGTCTTGGGGTTGTGCACCATAAAGTCCGCCATCTCGTAGACCGTGAGGCAGACATTGGGGTCGGCGGCCATCCGGTCGACTTTTTCGCCCTCTTTGCTTCCGTGGATATAGACTTTTCCGTCCGCCCACACGAAGTGGACGGGAATGGCGTAGGGCCCCGTCATGGCGAGCACCCCGACAGGCGCACGGGCCAGCAGGAGCTCGGCCGCCTCAGGAGTCATCAGATGCTGTTTTGTTCTCGGCTGCATGGTATGGTATCCCCCCTCATTTCTATGTGTATAGTAAAGCACATTTTCTGTTGAAATACAACCCGGTTAGACGGTATAATAGCCGCAAGGCGGCTATTATACTTAATTTAACTCCGCATGCGGTTTTCGCCCTGCGGGCGAACGCATATGCGACCATTATACCCCTGCGCGCTGAGCGCTTGTGGTATAATGAATATATCGTAAAGTGAAAATCGGGGCAACGCCCCGAATAACAAGGGGGATACGATATGCATAAATGTGACCGGCAGCGCCTCGAAGACAAAGTAAAGACTTTCTCGACCTTTGGAGACACCGGGAAGGGCGGCGTCACGCGGGCCACCCTCTCGCCCGAGGCGCAGGCGGCCCGCGCCGAGTTCAGGCGCCGCATGGAGGCGGCGGGGGCGACCGTCGTCACCGATGATGTCGCCAACATGTACGCCACGCTTGAGGGGAGCGACCCCGCCGCAAAGCGCATCGCCATGGCGTCCCACGCCGACAGCGTCAAGTGCGGCGGCAATTACGACGGCATTCTGGGCGTGCTCGGCGGCATGGAGGTCATCGAGACCATTTCGGCCGGGAAAATCCCGCACAGGCACCCCATCACGGCCATGATCTGGACCAACGAGGAGGGCGCTTTCTATCCGCCGGCCATGATGTGCTCCGGCATCGTCTGCGGCAAGTACAAAAAAGAGGACATGCTGACCTCAAAGAACCCGGACGGGCAGACCTTCGGCGAGGCGCTTCAAAAGAGCGGCTACATAGGGGATGCGGCAAACCGCTTTTCGGCCGAAAAATACGCCGCCATGTTTGAGCTGCACATTGAGCAGGGCCCGCGGCTTGAGGCGGCGGGCGTCGACGTCGGCGTCGTCGAAAACGTCATCGGCATCACGGCCTACCGGATCAGAGCTTACGGCCAGTCCGACCACGCCGGAACCACCCCCATGTCCGGCCGCAGGGATGCGCTCTTCGCCTGCGCCAAGCTCCTTGTCATGCTGCATGAAGCGCTCGACAAGGTTGACCCCGAGCTCGTCTACACAAACGGATTCATCAAAGTCCACCCCTGCATGCACACCATCATTCCGGACTTCTGTGAATTCATTCTCGACATGCGGCATGTCGACCCCGAAGTGCTGAAAAAATGCGTCGCCATCGTCGAGCGCATCCCGAAGGAGGTCGCGGGCTGCAAAGTCGAGTTCGAGGTCGCCTGGGCGAGGCCCACCGTCCCCTTTGACAGGGCGCTGGTCGGCATCGTCAAAGAGAGCGTCGACGCCCTTGGCTACTCCAACATGTTCATGAACAGCGGCGCCGGACACGACGCGCAGTTTGTGGCCGAGGTCGTCCCCACGACCATGATTTTTGTGCCGAGCAAGGACGGCCACAGCCACTGTGAGCTCGAATATACGGCGCCCCACCTCTGCGCGCAGGGGGTCGACGTGCTGTTAAACGCCGTGCTGGAACTCGATAAGACGATTTGAGCAAGAGAAAATACGCCATAATTCGCCCCGGAAAGCGTTTTTCCGGGGCGCTTTTTTGGGGTATGGCAAGAGCAAAGCTGACTTGTCATTTTTCAGCAAGAGGGAATTTATGGAAAATCACTATAAATGAAAACCAAAAATTGTAATAG
>DATMXT010000296.1:0-2120 GCA_035561375.1 Terriglobales bacterium
CCCTATATTATTGCGAATTTTCCCCAAAAAAGCAAGTCTTATTTAACGCTTGACAGAAAGTTTTATACATGCTATAAGAAAACAGAATGGGAATGTATCGAGGAGGACGGCACTTTGGAGCAAATTGCGGCGGTTCGGGCGTTTTTCGAGGCAAATTTATATATGCGAATTTTGCTGATTGCAGTCATTTACGGCCTTGTCACCGCCGTAGCGGTGCGGGTGACAAACGCGCTGTTTCGGCGGCTCATCGCGCGCAGCGCAAAAAAAGCCACTCAGTTCACATTTATGCATCACGCGGCCGTCACCCTCATCATCGCGCTTGGCGCTTTCAACATGGCCTATCAGGTCGAGGCGCTGCGCTCGCTGCTCGTGTCGCTGCTGGCGACCTCGTCGGTCATTGCGGTGGCCGTCGCCTTCGCCTCGCAGGAGGCGGTGGCCAACATCGTCTCGGGCATTTTCCTGACCATTTTCGCCCCCTTTACGATTGGCGACCGCATCAGGCTGCCTGAAAAGAACATCACCGGCTTTGTCGAGGACATCAATTTGCGCCACACCGTCATCCGAACGCTGGAGCACAGCCGCGTCATCCTCCCGAACTCGGTCATGAACTCGGCCGTCCTTGAAAATTACAGCCTCAAGGGCGGGCCGGTCTGCGCAAGCCTTGAGATCGGCATCAGCTATGAGAGCAGTATTGACAAAGCATCCGCAATCATTGCGCAGGAGGTCGCCCGCCACCCGAAATATGTGGATGTGCGCACAAAAGAGGCGCTTGCGGCCGGCGCCCCTGCCGTGACGCCGGTCGTGACGGCGCTCGGCGACTTCGCCGTCACCCTGACCGTCGGCGTGTGGGCGGAAAACCCCGGCGCCGTCTATGCGGCCTGCGGGGACCTGCGCAAGTCCATCAAGGAGCGGTTTGAACGCGAGGGCGTGGTCATCCCCTACCCGCACACCGTTGTGAAAATTGAGAAGGAGGAATAACGCACATGTTCGAGAAAACCGTGTACTCATTCGACGCCAAAAACGAGCCGACAGGAAATGCGAAGCCCGGGGAGGAGCTGGTCTTCAAAACCCTCGACTGCTTTGACAACCAGATTCGCCGCGCCGACCAGCTGGTCACCAAAGTCGACTTCTCCCACGTCAACCCCGCCACCGGCCCCGTCTACATAGAGGGGGCAAAGCCCGGCGACGTCCTCAAAGTCGTCATTCGGGACATTGAGGTCTCGGACCAAGGCGTGACGACCAGCCGCCCCGGCACGGGGCCCCTCTCCTACTGGGTGACGGAGCCGACCACCAGCGTCATTCCCATCAAGGGCGGCATGGCGCACTTCAAGGACATCACCTTCCCCACCCGTCCGATGGTCGGGGTCATCGGCGTCGCCCCCGAGGGCGACAAGGTCGTCCCCACCGGCTGGGCCGACGCCCACGGCGGCAACATGGACTGCAAGCTCATCACAAAGGGCGCCGTCCTCTACTTCCCCGTGTGGCACGAGGGCGCACTGCTCCAGATGGGCGACATCCACGCCACCATGGGTGACGGCGAGGTCTGCGGCACCGGAATTGAGGTCGACGGCGTCATCACGCTGACGACCGAGGTCATCAAGAATTTCCCGCTCGACATGCCGGTCTTGGAGACCCCGGACAAGTGGTACGCGATCGCGGTTGACAAAGTCTTTGACGAGGCGCTTAAAAAGAGCTGCCGCCAGTTGCAGCAGCTCGTGTCGGCGGCCTACGGCTGGACGCTCGACGAGGTCTTCCACTACTTCTCGATTCAGGGCGACTTTGAAATCTGCCAGGCCTGCGTCCCCCACTCCACCTCCAACATCATCCGCTTCGGCATCCCCAAGCGCGCCGACAAACCCCTGATTAAATGAAGCTAAACAATAATGCTTAATGGCAATCGGCACTTCCCAAACCATCAGTCCGGCGCGAATTTATCGCGCCGGACTTCTCTGTTTTTGCGCTACGGCGCGGCTTTGCGCAAACCGGAAACAGAAGACAGAAAAAGAACGGCGGAATCGCATTTTGCCATATCGGCCAAGTCTTGCCCGCCACAAACAACCAAAAGCCATTATCGTCTGTCAATTTGTTAACTGCGCAAGTGGGACGCGGGTCCCATATAC
>DATMXT010000297.1:0-2108 GCA_035561375.1 Terriglobales bacterium
GTGATACAATATAACCATCATCCAAAAAACCCCAAAGCAATAAAAGGAGGAATGAAAATGCGCAGGAACCGAACGACCGCACTGCTCTTGGCGCTCGTATTCGCTCTGGGCCTTACGGCCGGCGCAGCTTCCTACACCGTCGTCCCGGGAGACGTGCTGTGGAAGATCGCGGAAAAATTTGGCACCGACTACAAGACGCTTGCGGCGTACAACGGCATCGAAAACCCCAATTTGATTTTCCCCGGGCAAATCATCAAATGGGATGAGGCCGCGCCCGCGCCCGTCCCCACACCCGAGCCGGAGCCGGAGCCCGAACCCGAGCCAATCCCCGAGCCGGAACCGGAGCCTGAGCCCGCCGGCATGAAGGCCGGTACATACACCGCGAAGTCGTCCGGCATGTGGGGCGACATCCCGGTGACCGTGACGGTCAGCGAGACCGCCATCACCGCCATCACGGTCGGCAGCAACATTGAGACTCCCGGGCTGCGCGACTGGCCGGTCAGCCTCATTCCGGATGAGATCATTGAACATCAGTCGGTCGCGGTCGACACCGTGACCGGCGCCACTTTCACCTCAATGGGCATCATCCGCGCGGTCACCGGCTGCCTGACGCAGGCCGGGGCCGACATGGCGGTCTTCGGCAAGGTCCCGGAGAAGGCCAAAGCCACCGATATCACGAGGACTGCCGACGTCATCATCGTCGGCGGCGGCGGCGCCGGACTTGCGGCGGCCTGCTCGGCCACCGAACAGGGCGCCTCGGTCATTCTCATTGAGAAGATGGGCACCTTGGGCGGCAACTCCATCGTCTCGGGCGGCATTTACAACGCGGCCGACCCCGCTGAGCAGGAGCCCCTCGGCATTGAGGACTCGCCCGCCTTCCACGCCCAGCAGACCTGGGAGGGCGGCGACAAGATTGCGAACAAAGAGCTGGTCGACATGCTGTGCAACAGCGCGCTCGACGGGCTTAACTGGCTCAAGGGCATGGGCATGGAGTTCAAGCCGGGCGTCACGCAGGGCGTCGGCTCGCTCTACCGCCGCACCCACTCGGCCGTCATGCCAAATGGCACCGGCTACATCAAGACTTTCCTGGGCACGCTGGATTCCCGCGGCGCCTTAAGCGAAATCATGACCGACACGACCGGCAAGTCCCTCATCGTGGAAAACGGCAGGGTGGTCGGCGTCAACGCCCTCGGCAAGGACGGAAACAAAGTCACGCTGAAGGCTAACAAGGGCGTCATCATCGCGACCGGCGGCTTTGCCGGCAATGTTGATTTGAGAGTCGAGTACTGCCAGGGCGAGAAGTGGCCCGACCTCGGAGCCGGGCTCATCACCTCCAACATGCCCGGTGTCACAGGCGACGGCATCTTCATGGCCAGAGACATCGGCGCGGCCCTTGTCGACATGGAGCAGATTCAGCTGCTGCAGGTCTGCAACCCCTGGACCGGCGTCACCTCCGACGTGCTGACCGGCGGCGTCGACACCTGCGTCTACGTCAACCAGGAGGGCAACCGCTTTGTGCGTGAGGACGGCCGGCGCGACGTCATCAGCGCGGCCATTCTCAAGCAGACGGATGGGCGTATGTACACCATTCACAACTTCACTTTAGTCGACAACCCCGACACCTTCAAGGCGCTGGGCGGCCGTACGGTCACCGAGCTCATAGGTGAGGGCAAGTACGGCTTTGTCTCGGGCGCGACCTTAGAGGAGCTGGCCCAGAAGCTCGACGTCCCCTATGAGAACCTCAAGGCCAGCATCGACGCCTACAACGCCCATGTCGAGGCGGGCGACGCGGTTGACGAGTTTGGCCGCGAGCTGCTCACGACCGCGCTTGAGGGCGGCCCGTGGTACGCCTATCCGCGCGCCCCCGCAGCCCACCACACGATGGGTGGCATTAAAATCGACGTGAGCACCCATGTCATCGGCACCGACGGCGCCGTCATCCCCGGCCTTTACGCCGCGGGCGAAGTCACCGGCGGAATCCACGGCGGCAACCGCCTCGGCGGCAACGCCATTGTGGACTTTACGGTCTTTGGCCGCATTGCGGGCAAGTCGGCCGCCTCGGGCAAATAAACTTCATCCCGGAATAAAAAGGTCGGCGCAGCAAAAGC
>DATMXT010000298.1:0-2911 GCA_035561375.1 Terriglobales bacterium
GTATGTAGTGGATGCTTTTACCGACAAAGTGTTCGCCGGAAACCCCGCCGCCGTCTGCGCGATGGAGGACTGGCTGCCGGATGGGCTGCTGATGAACATCACCCGCGAAAACAACCTGTCCGAAACCGCGTTTGCGGTGCCGGAGGGAGAGGGCTACCGGCTGCGCTGGTTCACGCCGGGCGGGGAGATCGACCTGTGCGGCCATGCGACCCTCGCTGCGGCCTATGTGATTGACCGTTTTATTCAACCCGGCCGGGCGGTCATACGGTTTTTTACGCTCAGCGGAACGCTGACGGTTGAAAAGCGCGGAGACCTCTTTGAGATGGACTTTCCCGCCTATGCGCTGACTTCGGTCCCGGTCACGGACGAGATGGCGCAGGCGCTCGGGGCGAGGTCGATGGAGGCATATATGGGGCGGGACCTGCTCTGCGTCATGGACTCGGAGGAGACGGTGCGGGGCCTTGTCCCCGACATGAACAAGCTGCTGTCCTTAGACGGGCTGCTTTTGCATGCGACGGCGCAGGGGAGGGCGTACGACTGCGTCTCCCGTTCGTTTGCCCCGAAGCTCGGCGTGCCGGAGGACCCGGTCTGCGGTTCCGGCCACTGCCACATTGTCCCGTACTTCGCCGGGCGGCTCGGAAAAAAAGAGCTTGTCGCCTGTCAGGCTTCGGCGCGCGGCGGGATTTTGTACTGCGCGGCGGATGGAGACCGGGTGAGGCTCGCCGGCAGGGCAGCACTTTTCTCGGAAGCCGAAATTTATATCGACTGAAGACGCGCGGCATTTTTAAAGATAAGAGCCCCGGCAGCCGCCGGGGCTCTTCAGCGTGTCGAAACCCCATAGGTTTTACGTGCGTACAAAAAAGCGGGGCCTCACCCAAAAAAATTCTTAAAAAAGCCCTTGACAAACAGCGCGGGTTGTAGTATGTTAGTAACGCGGTTAATTAGTTAACTGATTAACTCACATGAAGGGAGGGGCGCAAGTGAACTTTCAGGATGAGAGGCCCATCTTTTTGCAGATTGCCGAGCAGCTGGAGGAGGGGATTCTCTCGGGCGCCTATCCGGAGGAGAGCCAGGTGCCGTCCATCACAGAGTATTCGGTGACCTATAAAATCAACCCCGCGACCGCGCTCAAGGGGATCAACCTGCTGGTGGACGCCGGGCTGCTCTACAAGAAAAGGGGACTTGGAATGTTTGTTGCACAGGGTGCAAAAGATAAACTTAAACTCAGCCGCCGGGAGCAGTTTTACGTAAACTACATTGAAAAGCTTGTGCGGGAGGCCAAAAATTTGGGGCTGACCGCCTCGGAGCTTGCGGCGATGATAGAAAGCGGGTTTGAAGATGCCGATTGAAATGAAGCATATCAGCAAGACCTTTGGCGATACGAGGGCGCTCGACGACGTGACCTTGACATTCGGGGACAACAGAATTTACGGCCTCTTAGGCAACAACGGCGCCGGGAAATCGACGCTGCTTGGCATTCTGACCGGGCGGCTCTATCCGACGCAAGGAGAGGTCACGGTCGACGGCGAGGGGACTGTAAACAACGACGCGGCCCTGCGGAAAATGTATCTCGTGGCCGAAAAGAACATGTTCCCGGAGGATATGAGAGTCAAGGCGGCCTTTAAAGCTGCGCAGCTTTTCTATCCGGAGTTTGACGCAGCCTATGCCGACGCCCTGGCCGAGAAGTTCGGACTGTCCCAGAAAAAGAAAATCAAATTGCTGTCAACCGGCTACGGCTCCATTTTCCGGCTCATCTTAGGGCTTTCGGCCGGCGTCCCGTATCTCTTTTTCGACGAGCCGGTGCTGGGGCTCGACGCGCAGCACCGCGACATGTTCTACCGGGAGCTGCTCGCCCGGTACGCCGAGCGCCCCTGCACCGTGATCGTCTCCACCCACCTGATCGCCGAGGCGGCCGACCTCATTGAGCACGCCGTCATCATCCGGAACGGGAAAATCCTGAAAGACGCCCCCCGGGACGAGCTGACGATGGGCGCCTACACGGTGTCGGGGCCGGCCGGCGCCGTCGACAAATACATCGAGGGAAGACACGTGCTGACCTCAAGCGCGCTTGGCGGGCTGAAGACGGCCAGCCTGCAAGGGGAGCGGGGCCCGCTGCCGGAGGGCGTCGAGGCCGCCCCCATCAATTTGCAGGACTACTTTATCTGCCTGATGGAAGAGGAGGACAGGAAATGAACATGAATGTCAGGCCGGCCTTCCGGTATCAGCTTTTCGTTTTCCTCCAAGGGGCAATCGTGATGTTCCTCATCATGACGGCCATCATCACGGCCTTCATGACCATTGCCTTCGTTGCGGACGAGAGGACTTCCATTATGAGCTTCTCGGGTTACGGCTTGTCCACGACAATTTTCATGTTCGTCATGGGCATCGTCAATGTCCGCAGCGACCTGAGGCTCTCTCTCCAGTTTGGGGTGTCACGGCGCACCTCCTTCATCTGCGAGGTGCTGGCGGCCCTCTCGGTCTCGGCGCTGCTCGCTGCGGGCGGCGAGGTCATCAACGGCGTCGCCCGGGCGGTTTCGGACGGCAGGACCAACATTATCATTGCCGACCTCTACCAGTTCCTCTATGTCGGCGAGAAGGTCAACCGGCTGACCGTTTCCCAGCACGCCATGAGCATACTTTTCAACACGGGGTTTGCCTTAAGCATATGCATGCTCGGCATGTTCTTCTCCCTCATGTTCTGGCGCCTGAATAAGTTTTGGACCGTCGTCGCCGCCCTTGCCATTCCGGTCGTCATAAACGGCGGGCCCCTGCTGCTCTATATGATGGGCTTCGACTTTGCCGCCTTCGGACGGTGGCTGTTGGCCGCCCCCCTCAACTTCATAGCCTGCTTTGCGGCAGTCATTGCGCTCGCGGGCCTTGTCGACTGGATGCTGCTGCGCAAGGCCAACAT
>DATMXT010000299.1:0-6690 GCA_035561375.1 Terriglobales bacterium
TTCCACAGCCGACAGGGCCGGTTAAAAAGAGCCGGCGGGTCATTGCGCGTTGCGCCTTGCGCGAAACTCAATGAGCTGCCCCGCAATGCTGATGGCGATTTCGGCCGGCGTTTCGGCCTTGATGGCAAGCCCGATGGGGGAGGTGATGCGGTCCAGGTCGGCCGTCGTAAAGCCCTGCTCATAGAGCCTTTGGAAAACGCCGGCCTTCTTGGCCGCGCTGCCGATGACGCCGATGTAGCAGGCCGGGGTCTTCAGCACCTGTGTCTGGACGACGGCGTCAAAGGCGTGGCCGCGGGTCATGACGCAGACATAGTCCTCGGGGCCGATCTCCACGGCGTCAAAAATGCGCGCAAAGTCGATGCGCTTCACCTCGTGCGCAGTGGGAAACAGCGCCTTGTCGGCAAACTCCGGCCGGTCGTCAAGGGCGACGCAGGGGAAGCCGACGTGCTCCAAAACCGGCACCAGCTCCTGCGCCACATGGCCGCAGCCGAAGACATAGACCCGGCCAGACGAGGAGATTTGCTCCGAGTAGATGTCGCGTCCCTCGCCCGTGATGCGCATGGGATGGCGGGAGAGCATGTCCGGCATGAAGTCAAAGGCGCCCTGCGGGAAAAAGCCCTCCTCTTTTGTATAGAGCCCGAGCGTGCCGCCCCGCGAAATGTCGTAGAGGAGCCACAGGTCCCGCCCTTTGGAGAAGTGGCGTTGCGCCTCCTCGCACAGGGCGACGACCTCCTTGTCTCCGGCCGCAATGTAGCGGAAAAAGACGTCCACCGCGCCGCCGCAGATCATGCCGAGATTTTGTACATCGTCCTTTGTCAGCGTAAAATTGTGCTCGTGCGAGACCCCCGTCTGCAGCGCCTCCATGGCTAGCCCAGTCGAGCGGTACTCGACCGCCCCGCCGCCGATGGTGCCGCAAATGCGGCCCTCTTCGCCCACCAGCATGCGGGCGCCGGCGCCGCGCGGCGTCGCCCCGGAGCTTGCGATGACCGTGACCAGCACGGCCGGCCGGCCGGAGCGGATGTACTCAGACAGTATTTTCAGCATTTGTCTCATCAAATCACGTCCTTTTCGCAAAACGTATTGATTTTGGCGCGGATGGCCTTTGCCGTTAAATACCGCTCCCCATGTTTTTGAATGGCGGCCTCGGTTTTGCATTTTTGCCGGCTCTTTTCAAAGCGCGCCTCAAGGGATACATAGGACGTCCCCCGCGCCAGCTTGTCGGCGATATAGAGGACGGCCGCCTCGGTGAGGTCGCCGTCAAACAGGCAGTCGTGATGGACGGCGATGCAGGCGGCGACTTTCGGATAGCCCAGCCGCGCGATGAGGTCGGCCCCCGCCGCGTCATGGCGGGGCTCCACGCGCAAAATGTCGTGCAGCATGGCGGCGCCGCAGAGGGTCTCCCGGTCGAGGAAAATCCCCGCCTGCGCAAGCTCGCCGCAGATGCGCATGGCCTCGCCGGCGACTGCCGCGCAGTGGGCCGCGACCTCGGGGGGCGTGCCCGCCGCCCGCAGCAGGGCGCGGCAGAGCGCCTCGTCAAGCGCGGGCAGCGGGACGAGCCCCGTCTCCCCGCAGAGTGTAAAGCGCTCCCCGTCAAAGGAAAACCGCGTGACCGCCCCATATGCGGGCCGAAACGCACGGGCCTGTGTGACAGGGAGGCCAAGCGCCCGGCAGACGAGAAGGCCCGTCACCGTCGCGTGGGTGACGACGGCGATATTCCCGTCCGAGGCGGCAAGGACCCCCCGCAGGGCCGCCTCGAACCGCGCTGTGCCCGCCGCCTCGTCCTCGGCGCCGGGTGGCGGCGGGAAGGGCTCTTTGCCCCGCGCCTCGTAGAGCTCGGGCCAGCGGGCGCGGATTTCGTCAAAGTGCAGCCCGTCCCACATGCCCGCGTGGAGCTCCTGCAAGCCGTCCGCGGGGGTGGGGTCGTACCCCATGCAGCGGGCCGACTCACAGCTTCTCTTCAGCCTGCTGCAAAACACAGTTGAGACCCCGGCCCCGTGCAGATGTACGCCTGCCAGCACACTTTGCAGCCTGCCGAGCGCCGAAAGCCCAAGGTCGGTCGTCCCGAGGCAGCGCGGGTTGTCGTAGGGCATGTCCGGCCGTCCGTGGCGGACAAGCCACACCTCTCTCATCGCGGGTCCCCCCTCTTATGTACAGTATACATGAAACGAGTTGCAGAAAAAAGCGATTTGCAATAAAAAATAACTCGCTTCGTACAAAAATGAACAGCGCATCAGAAAATGTCGGAAAAATACCGGTCATACAGGCGCTCGGCCTGTCTCCTCAGGGCGTCGTTGAAGCGGTCGAACCGCAGCAGCAGCGCCGTGCCCTCCGGCGACAGACAGCTGCTGCCGCCGCCACTGCCCCCGTGGCTGCGCTCGACCAGCCGGTACCCCAGCTGCGACTCAATGCCGTTGATGGTGTTCCACCCCGCGCTGTAGGACATCTGCATGCGGCGGCAGGCGGCGTGCACTGAGGAGGTCTCTTGGGTGAGCCGCAGCAGCATGGCGATGCGCTCATCAAAAAAGGGCAGCTCTTTGGCCAGCGCCACCTTGACGACCGGCCGGACAAGCTGGCTGTTGTGGTATTCGAGCAGCGCATCGAAGTCCTCCGGGGTGTCGGCGTCAAAGAGGACGCCGCGGTCCTCGACCTCGACCAGGGTTTCCGGTATGCCGCAGCGCGAGAGGGCCCCCGCAAGGCCGCCCTCGCCGCTGTCCTCCAGCACCCGCCGGATGACCCTCTCCGACAGCAAAATCGGGTGCCCCCGCTGTCCGCAGCAGACAGGGCAGGCGTAATCCGCCCCCGACTTCATGAGTTTTCGCACGGTGCCCGCCGTAAAAAGCGGAATGTCGACCGGCGTAAAGAGCGCCGCGCCGCACTTGTCCAGTATGTAGGAGAGCCCGATGCGGGCCGAGTCGAACATCTGGGTCGTGCGGTAATTCTCATTGCGCAAAAAGACTGCGCCGCTCTTTGACAGGTGCCGCTCCAGCGCGTCGGCGTTGTGGCCGGTCACGACGACGATTTTGGAGACGCCGGCCTGCCGCAGCGTCGCCACAATGCGCTGGGCGACCGAAATCGAGCCGATGGTGAGCATCGGCTTGAACTCGCCCATTCGCGACGACATGCCCGCGGCAGCAATAACCGCACAAATCTCCATAAACACCTCAAAAAATTAGTAAAGCGGGCCGCCTTGTGCGGCTATTTGTTAATAATAACACAAATATAGCAACTTGTAAATACTTACAATTTGACGGACCGAACAAAGTTTGATATGGTCTAATCAGGATATTTTGAATTAGGATTTGATTGGTATGGCATCCATATTTAGACGATATTCACAAAAAACAATACGGGCCTAATTCAGGTGGTGCCGCAGGGGTCGGTGTCGGCTCCGCCGCCCGTCATGTCCCGGAGCTTATCCGCGCCCGACTCGGAGATAAATACGAGCTGCTGGGGATTGCCGGCCATATCCTCTCCGGAGAGCCGCAGGAAATGGGCGTTCTCCCGGTAGTCGATGGGGAGGGTCCGTCTGACCGTTT
Organism: Terriglobales bacterium; assembly: GCA_035561375.1. Classification (GTDB taxonomy): domain Bacteria; phylum Bacillota; class Clostridia; order Oscillospirales; family Feifaniaceae; genus DATMXT01. The sequence continues at coordinate 3,537 of DATMXT010000299.1, forward strand.
TGCCGGTCTTTTTGTCGGTCACTTCAATTGTCACGCAGTCGGCCGTGACCTCAAACAGGGCATTTTCACTCCCATCCAAGCGCACACACCTCCTATCGTCTTATTCCCATTATCCTATATGGGAGGAGATATGTCAACAAACGCATCCGCGCAATACCCCGCAAAAAAGAGCGCCAGGGCAAAAACTTGAAACGGAGGAGGCCGCTACATGTACAAAAAGACATTTCTCATCAACGGCGTGGAGCGCACGCTGCTTGTCGAGGGGACGGAGACGCTCGCCGCCATTCTGCGCGAGCGGCTGCTGCTGACCGGCTGCAAAATCGGCTGCGGAGAGGGCCATTGCGGGGCCTGCAACGTCATCTTAAACGGCAAGCTGACCCGCTCCTGCATCACCAAGGTCGGCAAGCTCGACGACTTTTCCACGATTGAAACCATTGAGGGCATCGGCACCGTGCAAAACCTTCACCCACTTCAGGTCGCATGGATGGCCTACGGCTGCGCCCAGTGCGGATTTTGCAGCCCCGGATTCATCGTCAGCGCCAAGGCTCTGCTCGATTCGAACAAGAGCCCGACAAGGGAAGAGGTCAGGAGCTGGTTTGACAAAAACCGCAACCTCTGCCGCTGCACCGGCTATAAGCCGCTCATCGACGCCGTCATGGCCGCGGCCGCCGTCATGCGGGGCGAGATGAGCAAAGAAGACCTCATGTTCAGTCCGGTGGACAACAAAATCATCGGCACGACCTTCGTGCGCCCGTCGGCCGCCATGAAGGTCACCGGCACATGGGATTTCGGCGCCGACGAGGCGCTGCACATGCCGGAGGACACGCTGCGCCTCGCCCTCGTCCAGGCCGAGGTCTCGCACGCCAACATCCGCGGCGTCGACACCTCCGAGGCCGAGAAAATGCCGGGCGTATTCAAAGTCATCACGGCTAAGGACGTCCCGGGCAAAAACCGCATCAACGGGCTCGTCATGCTGCCCTATAACAACAAGTGCGACGGGTGGGACCGCCCCATCCTCTGCGATGAAAAAGTCTTCCAGTACGGCGACGCCGTCGCCATCGTCGCGGCTGACACCGAGGCACACGCAAGGGCCGCGGCCAAGGCCGTCAAACTCGACCTTGAGGTGCTGCCGGCCTACATGAGCGCCCCGGAGGCCCTCGCCCCCGACGCCATTGAAATTCACCCCGGCGTGCCAAACGCCTACTTCGAGAACAACTGCATCAAGGGGCCGGATTTCGACTTTGACTTGGCCCCCAATGTCGCCGAGGTCGAGAGCTACTGCTCCCGCCAGCCCCACCTCTACTTAGAGCCCGACAACGGCTACGCCTACACCGATGAGGACGGCATGCTGACCGTCCACTCCAAGTCCATCGGAATCCACCTGCACATGGCCATGATCGCCGACGGCGTCGGCGTGCCGATGGATAAGCTGCGCATCGTCCAGAACAACGCCGGCGGCACTTTCGGCTATAAGTTCTCGCCCACCAACGAGGCCATTTTAGGCGTTGCGGCGCTGGTCACCAAGCGGCCGGTCTCGCTGAACTTCAACATGTACCAGTCCATCACCTACACCGGCAAGCGCAGCCCCGGCCACATGCACGTAAAACTTGCGGCCGACGAAAAGGGCAAGCTCTTAGGTCTCTGGGGCAATAACTATATCGACCACGGCCCCTACTCGGAGTTCGGCGACCTTCTGACCCACCGCCTCTCCCAGTTCACGGGCGCCGGCTACCACATCCCGACCATCCGCAACAAGAACACGACGGTCTTCACAAACCACGCCTGGGGCTCGGCCTTCCGCTCTTACGGCTCGCCGCAGGCCTATATGGGCAGCGAGCTCGCGATCGACGTGCTGGCCGCCCAGATGGGGCTCGACCCCTTTGACATCCGTGAGATGAACTGCTACAAGGAGTCGGAGGGCTCGACCATTCCGACCGGCTTTAAGCCGGATGTCTACTGCGAGGAGGGGCTCTTCAAGCTGGCCCGCCCGAAGTATGAGGAGGCCAAAAAGCGGGTGGCCGCGAAAAACGCCGCCTCGGACGGCAAGGTGAAGCACGGCGTCGGCGTCTCCCTTGGCGTCTACGGCTGCGGCCTTGACGGCGTCGACAGCTCCGAGGCTTGGGTCGACCTCAACCCCGACGGCACCGTGACGGTGCGCAACTCCTGGGAGGACCACGGCCAGGGCGCCGACATCGGCACCCTGACAGCCGCCCACGAGACGCTGCGCACTGCCGGCTTCACCCCCGATAGGATCAAGCTCGACCTCTGCGACACCAAGCGCACCCCCAACTCAGGCCCCGCGGGCGGCAGCCGCTCGGCCGTCATGACCGGAAACGCCATCCGCCTCGCCTGCGAGAAACTGCTTGAGGGCATGAAAAAACCCTCGGGCGGCTGGCGCACCTATGACGAGATGAAAGCCGAGGGCGTCGACACCCACTGCGTCGGCAAATGGGTCGCCACCTACTGCTCCGCAAATCCCATCGACCAGGCCACCTCGCAGGGCGAGCCCTTCTCGGTCTATATGTACACCATTTTCCTGCCCGAGGTCGCGGTCGACACCGAGACCGGCAAGGTGACGGTCGAAAAGTTCACGGCCGTGGCGGACTGCGGCACCATCTTAAACCGGCTCGCTGTCGACGGCAACTTCTACGGCGGCCTCGCCCAGGGCATCGGCCTCGCGCTTTCGGAGGACTTCGAGGACCTCAAAAAGCACACGACGCTGCTGCGCTGCGGCATCCCCTACGCCAAGGACGTCCCGGACGACATGGAGATTCTCTATCTCGAGACGCCGCGGCCCGAGGGCCCCTACGGCGCCGCCGGCTGCGGCGAGGCCCCGCTCGACGCGCCCCACCCGGCCATTCTCAACGCCATTTTCAACGCGACCGGTGTGCGCATCACCCGCGTGCCGGCCCTGCCCGAGGTCGTGCTGGAGGCCTTAAAGAAAGCTCACTAAAAAGCCCTGAACATAGGGCGGATACGCAAGGCGGCCTGCCGTCTTGCGTATCCGCATTTCCGTAAGAAGCGCAGCCCCGGCAGGCAGAAAGGGAGTCCATGGACAAATTTCAGGAGAGATCGACGAGAACCTACCGTCAAAAGCAGATGCTCTCAAAAGCTGAGCTCGAAGCCCGCGAAAAGGTCTGCATCTATGACGAGC
>DATMXT010000300.1:0-8759 GCA_035561375.1 Terriglobales bacterium
GGCGGCGGAGGAGGAGGTGGCGGCTCCGACGGCGAGTATTTTGGAACCGCGACCGGCGTCAACGTCATCCGTGTCACGCTCAAAGTCGGCAGCAGCGGCCTCATCACTGAGATCAACGTGGACGGGTCGGGTGAATCCTCCGGCACCGGCTACGGCAAGGAGGCCATCGCGAACTATCTGCTCGGCGCCGTGCGGGCCAATGTCGGCAAGACCCCCGCGGCCGCGCTGGCCGCACAGTCGAGCAGCGGCGCTTCGGGCCACGTCGATGTCGTGGCGGGCGCCACGCTGACATCCAACGCCGTGAAGGAGGCCTTTATTGCGGCGCTGCAGGCGGCGATTGCCGGCGAGGCTCCGGAGATATCCTTTGACGTGGACCCCGAGAACAACACCTTTATAGGAAAGGGCATGGGCTTTGGCGGGGAGCTCACCTTGCGCGTCACCTTCAGCGAGGAAGCGATTATCGATATTGTGCGCGTCAGCGATGTCGAGACCGACCATGTGGGCAAGCAGGCTATCCCGGTCATGATCGACATGATCAAGAGCTTCACCTCCACCGGTGTCGACACCGTCGCGGGAGCGACTTATACGAGCAAGGCCGTTCTCCAGGCGGTTGAGGACGCGGCGGTCCAGGCCGGATGTCCGCTTGCGGCCATTCGCAACGGCGCCATACCCTTCGCATACCCCCCGAGGGATAAGATCACCGGAAACTACGATGTCATTGTCGTCGGCGCCGGCGGCGCCGGCATGGCGGCGGCAGCGGCCGCAGCCGAGGCGATGGGCGGCGACGGGACGGTGCTGGTCATTGAGCAGATGCTCGAAAAGGGCGGAAATACGCTCGTGGCCGGCGGCTCCTGGCAGTCGGTCCGCCGCGGCAACCTCTGGGAGCCCGAAAATCCATGGAGCACCGCGAACACCGGACTGCCCGGCTTTAACAATACGGCAAACAAGGCCAGGCTCGACTTCGGCTATATCGGCATGCTTGAAAAAATTCTCATCTGGGATGAAACGGATTTTGACTTGGTTGGCTCGACGGCCGAGACCCCCGAGGAGCTGCGCGGCGTCCACCCCGAGTACCTGCCGGTGCTCAAAACCCTCAAGCAGCAAATCCGCTATTATCTCGACGAGTACGCCTACCCGGCTATGGATGCCGGTGCGGCGGAAAACACGCTTACGCTCTTTGACACATTGGAGCTCCATGTCTTCCAGACCTATTACGGCGGACTGCGCTATGACCTCGACGGCAACGCCATCCACAGCAACTATGAGATGGCCTATCAGGTCTGTTCGCGCAGCACGGCCGCAAAGACCTGGCTTGCCGAGACCGCCCCGCAAAAATTTGGCGCGACCGCAGGAACCCTCCTCGGCTCTCTCTGGAAGCGCGCCACCTCGGCCGACAAGTGGCGGACATACCTCGGCGTACCGGAGACGAGGGTGCTTGCCGCCAACCCCGACAACGCATTCATGTATCGCACCGAGGCCTACGAGCTCATCAAGGTGGGCAATCGCGTTATCGGCGTCAAGGCCCGCATGTATGACGGCACCGAGGTCGAGATGTCGGCCACCCGCGGCGTCATCATGGCCACCGGCGGCTACGGCGACAACATCGACCTCGTCTACGAGACCAACAACTACTGGCAGCCCAAAAACATCAAGCCCGGCCAGCTCTACACGACCAACCGCAACACCTCCACCGGCGTCGGCATGCTGATGGCGATGGAGGTCGGCGCGGCCGTCACCGGCACCGAGTTCACCCAGCTCATGCCCAGCGCCTGGTATGACGACGGCAAGCTGGCTGGCGCCACAGGCGGGACCCTCATCTACATTGCGCCCAAGGGGTCCAATATGGGCGCAGAGTGGGAAGGCAAGCGCTATGTCGACGAAGTCGCCGAGCGCGACGTGCTCTCGCTCGCCGGCTATAAGTACGGCGCGGGCGACACGGGCCTCTTCTATCAGGTTATGAGAGCCTCCCCCACCGCCAGTCCCACCGCGGGCTTTGAAGTGACCGAGACTGCGGAGGGCATCGTCTATGGCGAAAGAATCGGAACCGGTGTCAGAACCTACACCGCCTCGCTGGCCGCAGTGGCCGAGGATATGGACATACCTGCCGAGACGCTGGTCGCGACAATCATGGAGTACGATACGGCTTACTATAATCGGGATATGTCGACGCTCGCCGTTCCGAAATCCGCAGTGAGCGCATACATCGGTTACGGGGCCGACCGGTTTGACCCCGTGAGCAAAACGCCCATCAATACGCCCGAGACCCCCTATGTCGTGAACCTCAACGTCCGCCGTCTGGCCTCCTCCACCCACCACACGATGGGCGGCCTTGTGGTCGACGAAAACCGTCATGTCCTTGACGATGACGGCAATGTCATCCCGGGTCTCTTTGCGGCGGGCGAAGTCACGGGCGGAATACACGCCGGCAACCGCTTGGGCGGCAACGCCCTTGCCGAAATCTATGTCTCCGGCAAAATCGCCGGCACGGTCTGCGCCACGGGCAAACCCGCCACGACAGCGGTTGTCGCATGGGACGCCGAGACCGGTTACAACGGCACCGACACGCTGGCAAACTTCGTCTATGACGACCTCAAGACCGTCACCTTCTTTGGCACTGTGGAGGAGTACGAAGAGAACGAGCTGGGCGAGGGCCTTGCGGCCGGCCGATATGTCGGCGTCACGGTCACGCCGCCCACCGGGGTCAATGTCAGCGGCGCAAAGGTCCGCATTGACGGCGGAGCGCCCGCTGATCTTGAAGATGTCTACTTTATCGGGCTCGACGGCCCCATCGACGCCCACACGCTGGTATTTAACTGGAACAGCGAGCGCAGCGAGACCGTCACGGTCAAATACTACGCCTTTGTGACCGGCGTCGAGGTGCTCGAGGACGACGGGGTTACGCCTGCGGAAGCTCCCGAGGTCGGCGATCTGCTCACGGCCGGCATCCTGACTACAGCCGGAACTGTGGAGGCCGACCCCCTGTACGGCGACGCCATCTACAAGTGGTACTACAAGGGCGGCAGCGCAGCGATCGGCACTTCGCCGGCCTACACGGTTACGGAAGATGATGCCGGCGAAATCCTCTGTGTCGACGTGAAAATTGCCGGCTGCAACGGAACCGCAACATGGGAAGCGGACTTGGCTGTCCCCGAGGCCGGGCCTGAACCCAGGCCCGGACCTGAATCCGAGCCCGAGCCAGAGCCAGAGGAGCCTGAACCCGAGTCTGAGCCTGAGCCAGAGCCAGAGCCTGAACCCGAGCCTGAGCCCGAGCCTGAACCCGAGCCTGAACCCGAGCCCGAGCCTGAACCTGAGCCTGAACCCGAGCCTGAGCCTGAACCCGAGCCAGAGCCCGAGCCCGAGCCTGAGCCTGAGCCTGAACCTGAACCCGAGCCAGAGCCAGAGCCTGAGCCTGAGCCTGAGCCCATCTAATCCTTTCCTCCTTTTCATCTGCAAGGGGCGCCCCGCGAGCCGCGCGTGGCGTCCCTTTGCGCAAAAGGAAAAGCGCCCGATTCAACATCGGGCGCTTTTACACGCGACAAAGGAGGGGCTTCATTCTTCCAAAGAGTCCTTTGGGAGACCTGCGTCCCTGTCTTTCTTAGTCAATATGGCGGGTTTTTTAATGCGCAGCCGCAGCTTGGGGAAGAATTTGCGGGCGATAAGCCAGAGCGCCGCAAGCAGCACGAGATAGGGCAGCGCGTAAATGATGGAGAAGGACGAGTTTTCAAGCCAGTAGCCGAAACTGCGCAGGCTGCCCGAAAAGGCGTTTGCGAGCCGCTGGAAGAAGGAGAGCTTTGCGGCGGGCGAATACCGCACGACCTCGCGGATGGTGATGTTGACGGTGCTGTAGTCGACCTGATTCTGCCAGCCGCGCAGCGTGGTCTCGAGGCTCTCAATCTGGTAGCGCACCTGCGTGAGCTGATTTTCAATGGCGAGAATGTCCTCCATGCGCTCGGCTTTTTCCATTAAAGCGAGGAGGCGGTCGTACTGCACCTGATAGGAGGTCAGGCGGGCGTCGGTGTCGTAATACTGCGCCGTGATGTTGTCGACATTGGTCCCCCGGTCGGTCACGTTGCCAAGCTCGCCCGCGCTGCCCATGAACTCCTCGAATTTTGCCGAGGGGACCCGCAGCCGGTAGCTGGCATAGCGGTCGTCAAGCCTCGGCTCGCCGGCTTCGGTGTAATAGGTCGAGCCCGAGACGGAGGAGTTTTCTACAAACCCGCCGACCTTGTCGAGCAGCTCCTCCACGGTCTGGCAGGACTTGTCGAACTCGAGGGATTCGACTTCAAGCTGTCCGGTGTAAATGAGCTTCTCGCTGAGGGCGGCCGCCTGCTCCTCCGGGGTCGCGGTGCCATCCGGATTGTTTGCGATGGACTCGTACTCCGAAATGGGGGCTTCGGGGGACTCGGCCGGCGTCTTGTTGTCACTCCAGCCGAACTCGCCCTGCGCAGTGTCGCGGTTTTCCGTGGAGGGGGACGAGGGAGCGGTGGCTTCACTCCGGGCGCCCTTGGCCGAACAGCCGGACAGCAGCAGGACAGCGGCAAGGACGAAAATCAGCAGTTTTTTCATGACGGCCTCCTGTATAACATTTCTGTCACTTTTGTCGCGGGGCTGTACAAAATGTTTCATTTCGGTTATCCTAAGATTACGTTTTATTTCAGGTATTTACAAGGGTTGAGGTGGTTCAAATGGAGCTTTTAAAGCGCAAGGATTTCCCTATTGTACTCGAAATCATGACAGAGGCCTTCCCCGAAAGTGAGCGGCGCACCGCAAAAAAGCAGGAGGCGCTGCTCGATTTGCCGAACTATAAAATCTACATCCACCGGGACGAAACGGGCGAAATTGACTGCTTTTTGGCCGTTTGGGCGCTGAAAAACTGCGTTTTCGGAGAGCATCTGGCCTCTGCGCCCTCCGCCCGCGGCAAAGGGGTGGGCAGCGGCCTGCTGAAGGCGGTGCTGGACGGCCTGGACAAGCCTTTTTTCCTTGAGGTCGAGCCGCCCTGCGACGAGATGTCAAAACGCCGCGTCGCCATGTACGAGCGCATGGGTTTTTTCCTGAACGAATTCTACTATGAACAGCAGCCCCTCCGCGAGGGGCATAAGGCCCAGCGGCTCATGGTCATGTCCTACGGGAGCCCTGTGGGCGAAGCGGAGTTCATCCCCTACAAAAAAGAAATTTACAAACATGTATATAACGTGGAGCTGTAGCGATAAACGGGAAACCGGCGCGCCCAAAGACACACTTTGGGCGCGCCGGTTCAGCGCAAACGGGGCTTTAGTCAATGCGGTGGCCGCCGTCGTCGTCAAAGACGCGCGACATTGAAAGCTCATCGCCGCTTGAGGAATCGATATAGTAGAGATAGTTGTAGTCGCCGCTCGCCGTCGAAAGCTCGAGGGCGTTGCTCTCAATTCCGCCGTCCGACGCGATGACGGCATAGCGGCTGCTGCTCATCGTATACCCTTCGGGCGCGTATTTCGAGCCGGCGCTCTTCAAAATGGAGGCCTTCTGCGGCGTGCGGGTCTCGGTGTGACACCGGAGATATTTCGTCGCGTCAAAGCCCACGATATCGCCGCCGTCCAGTGCGACGTCGATGACAATGGCGTCCGGGTAGTAGAGCACTTCGCCCGTCTCATAGCACAGGGTGACGGTGACGGTCCCGGAGGCGGTGGCGTATTCGGTCTCGGTCATATCGGAGTAGCCGGCCGACTTGACAAAGGCCGCGGCATTGGCTCTGGCCTGCGCCGGGTCGATGGTGGCCTCGCCCACCTCGCGGCCGTTGACCATCCGGGCGACGATGCCCCCGACCTTGGTCACCTCAATATAGATTTTGTCCATTTCAAAACCGTAGGTCGGCAGGTTGCCGTTGTCGGTTGTGGACTGGCTGAGCTGGCCCGGCTCCACACCGAGAAACTCGGCTGCGGCCTGCTGCGCCGTGGCCATGTCGACCTCCTCAAGTTCGTAGAGACCGGCATAGGTGCAGGGGTCGAGCATGTGGTCGGACATGGCCCCGTCGTAGTAGAGCTTGTCATAAGTGGCGGCCTTGGAGGCGGCTGCCAGCACCGACTGGGTGGTGCCGTCGGCCTCGGCCTCCGTGACGCAGTCCAGCAGGCCCTCGGTCACCTTGAGCATATTCTGCAACATCTCTCTCGCCCCTGCGGGCAGCTTGCCGTCTTTAATGGTGTCGCCGGCCAGCGACTTGCAGTAGTCGCCGACCTGGGCGATATACCGTGAGAGCGGGTACAGGTCCTCCTCATACTGCGGCACGGAGTCGATTGCGGTTTTGGCGCTGGCGGAGGCCGCCACGATGTCGGTGGCCGCGGCCGCGACCATCTTGGGCGAGGACATCGTGACCCCCTGGTGCAGGCCGGTCTCAATCTCCTTGAGATTCCTGGTCAGGGTGCCCATGGCCGACTCGGTCGCCGCCCACTGCCGGTTGCGGTAAAGGGTCAGCTCATCCCGCTGTTTTTTAAATGCCACGGCGAAAACGGCGACGAGCACGACGATGGTAAAAAAGATGAAAAATTTTCTCACAGCACAAAGCCTCCATAAAAATGCTTTAACGCAGCCAAAAAAGCCGCCCGCTCTCCACCACATAGTGTGGGGAGCGGGCGGCGTATTATTCACAGCGGGTTATCTGTGTGACGAGTGCCGGCGCTCATCGAGCCGGTCGCGCAGATAACGGATGGCGTCACCCCGCAAATCACTCATGCGGGGAAAGGCGTCGAGCAGGCGGCGATGGGTAAACCGGCGGGTCAGGTCGAGCAGGACAAGAGCCTCTCTGGCCTGCGCGATGTCCTCGGCCACGTTTGCGGCCAGCCGGTCTCTCAGATTGTCGAGGGCCGCCTCAATTTCGGACAGCTTGCCGGACAGCCGCAGCGTGTTCATCACCGTGATATGCAAGTCGGCGGCGAGGTACAGGGCAAGCGCCGCGGCAAGGATGCTCCGGCTGCCCTGCGGAAGTCCGGACACGACCCGGCTCACCGGGGGGTGCACAACCCGCACCAGCAGCACGCTCATGAGGCCAAACAGGACCGAGTTTTTCAGGCAGACACGGCCGTGCAGGTTGAAAGGGTAGTCCGAATAGTCCCACCAGGTCATGTGGAACAGCTTTTCCATGCCCCAGCTCGTGACATACTCGACGGCGGAAGTGAGCAGGGCGCCCAGCACAAAGAGAAGCGGAAGGCTGTGTGAGGCGGGCTCCAGCAGCCGGATGACCAGCACTGCGCCGCACCCGTAAATGGGGCAAAAGGGCCCCGTCAGAAAGCCGCGGTTGACGAACTTCTTTGCCGGCAGGCCGCAGTACACACACTCACAGACCCAGCCGGCAAAGCTGTATAGACAAAAGTACAGAAAACAGCGGATGAGAGATTCCAAGGGCACCTCCAGTGACTTCGGGCGAAAGCGCGCAGGCCGCGGGGAGCAAAATCAGCCGACGTCTCCGAGCGACGCCGCGGGACCTCTGCGGCCGGGGGTGAGCCCTTCGGCGCGGCGGGCGGTCGCCAGCATCATTTTGATGCGGTTTTGCTGATTGACCTCGCTTGCGCCGGGGTCGTAGTCGACGGCCACGATGTTGGCTTCGGGGTGCAAAGTCCGCAGCTCCCGCTGCATGCCCTTGCCGACAATGTGGTTGGGCAGGCAGCCAAACGGCTGCACACAGACAATGTTTTTCACGCCCTCGTGGAGCAGCTCGGCCATCTCGGCCGTCAGCAGCCAGCCTTCGCCCATGCGCACGCCGAGGTTGATGTAGTTTTGAGCCATCTCCACGACCTCGTCAAAGGGCATCGGCACGTCGAAGACGCCCTGCTTTTGAATGGCGCGCCGCATGTCCTCCTTGAGGGAGAGCAGATAGGCGTAGCCGACCTTGGCGCCGAGCGCCTGTGCCAGCCCGCCGCCATAGAGCTTGCGCCCCTGCACGCCGTTGTAGCAGATATAGAGGCCAAAGTCGAGGAGCCCCGGCACGACCGGCTCGGCGCCCTCGGCAATGAGCAGTTCTTCGAGATGGTTATTCCCCAGGGGGGAGTATTTCATGTATATCTCGCCGACAATTCCGACCTTGAGCCGGTGGGCGGCCTGCCGCTTGACTGCGGCAAAGTCGGAGAGAATTTCGGGGTAGGCCCCCCGCAGCGCCGCGACGGGATTTACGGCCGTCCGCCAGCTCTCGATGAGGCTGGCCTGCCATTTTGCGACGACGGCGTCGGTCTCGCCGGCCGTAAGCTCGTAGGGCCGGCACTGGCCGGAGATGTCCATCAGGAAGTCGCCGGCAGCCACACAGCACAGCGATTTGAGCAAAGCGTAAGGCGGGAGCTTAAAGCCCGGCGACTGTTCAAGTCCCGACAGATTGAGCGAAATGACCGGAACTTGAGAGAAGCCCGCCCGCGCGAGCGCCTTGCGCAGCAAAAAGAGATAGTTGGAGGCTCTGCATCCGCCGAAGGTCTGGGTGATGCCGAGCGCCACGCGGTCCACATCGTACTTGCCGCTTTTCAGCGCGTCAATCATCTGCCCGATGACGAGCAGCGCCGGATAGCAGGTGTCGTTATGTACATGGCGCAGGCCTTCGTCCACGACTGAGGGACCGTCGTTTTTCAGGATTTCGACGTCGTATCCGGCATCCCGAAAGACATGCTCCAGCATTTCAAAGTGGATGGGCAGCATCATCGGCATGAGAATCTTGTGGGTGCTTTTCATTTCGGGCGTAAAAACAGGATAGTCGCTCATGGCGTCCTCCTTCGCGCACTCTGCGCTGCGGCCAGCAGGCTCCGAAT
>DATMXT010000301.1:0-2367 GCA_035561375.1 Terriglobales bacterium
GCCGGGATACAGATGCGCATTCCGGAGGCGCGCGTGGGGTTCGCCCACGGCAAAATGTCCGAGGAACAGCTTTCCGATATCTGGCGGCAGATGCTGGATCATGAGATCGACGTGCTGGTCTGTACCACCATCATTGAGACCGGGGTCGACGTGCCAAACGCCAACACCCTCATCGTCGAGGACGCCGACCGGCTGGGGCTGTCGCAGCTCTACCAAATCCGGGGGCGCATCGGCCGGTCGAGCCGCAGAGCTTACGCCTATCTCACTTACCGCAGAGACAAAGTGCTGACTGAGGACGCCACCAAGCGGCTTTCGACCATCCGAGAGTTCACCGAGTTTGGCTCCGGCTTTAAAATCGCCATGCGGGACCTCGAAATTAGAGGCGCCGGTAGCGTGCTGGGGGCCGAGCAGCACGGGCACATGGAGGCCGTCGGGTACGACCTCTACCTCAAGCTGCTCGAGGAGGCGGTGCTGGAGGAGCGGGGCACCCCTTCAAACCGGGTCTCCTGCACTGTGGACTTCGTCATCGACGCCAACATTCCGCCCGAATATATCGACTCCTCCGAAATCAGAATAGACATCTATAAGAAAATCGCCGCAATCGAGTCGGACGAGGACCTCTCGGACCTCTATGACGAGCTCATTGACCGCTTCGGCGACATTCCCATCCCGCTGCAAAATCTCTGCCGAACCTCGCTCCTGCGAAACCGGGCGGGGGCCTTAGGCATTTCCGATATCACTGAGCGGGCCGGCAACGTCGTCATTGACGCGGCCGCAATCCCGATGGCGGCCGTGGCGAAGCTCGCCAGCGAAAACCGCGGGCGCATACTGTATTCGGCCGGCAGCAAGCCCTATCTGACCTGCCGCCCCAAAAAGGGGGAACTTGGGCTTGCCACGGCCGAAGGGGCCATGTGTAAAATTGAGGAGGCCATGAAACTTGAGAAAAACTAAAATTGTCTGCACCTTGGGGCCCTCTACCGACGGCAAACTGCAGGCCATGCTTGCGGCCGGCATGAACGTGGCCCGCTTTAACATGAGCCACGGCAGCCACGACGAGCACACCGCCCGCATTGAGGCGGTCAAGCAGCTGCGCCGCGAGACCGGGAAGCCCATCGCCCTCATGATCGACACCAAGGGGCCGGAGGTGCGCCTCGGCGTCTTCAAGGAGCCCGCCACCCTCGCCGAGGGGCAGGCGTATATCCTGACGACGGCCGAGGTCCCCTGCGACGACAGGTGGGCCCACGTCAACTACGCCGGCCTTCCGGCGGACCTTGCAGCCGGGGAGCGCATTCTCATTGACGACGGGCAAATCGCCATGACTGTGACGGCAATAGATGGGAGAGAAATCCGCTGCCGGGTTGAAAACGGCGGCGTGCTGTCCTCCCGCAAGTCGGTCAACATCCCGGGCGTGCGGCTCTCCATGCCCTACATGTCGCCGGCCGACGAGGCCGACCTCGCCTTTGCGGTCCAAAACGGGGCGGAGTTTGTGGCGGCCTCCTTTGTCCGGTGCGCGGCCGACGTGGCCGAGGTGCGCCGGGTGCTGGAGGCGGCGGGCGGCGCCGAGGTCCAGATCATCGCCAAAATCGAAAACGCGCAGGGCGTCGAAAACATCGATGAGATTATCGCCGAGGCCGACGGCATCATGGTGGCCCGCGGCGACATGGGAGTCGAAATCGACTACGCCATGCTGCCCCGCATTCAGAAGTCCATCATCAAAAAATGCCTCGCGGCAGGACGGCGCACCATCACGGCCACCCAGATGCTGGAGTCCATGATCAAGAACCCCCGGCCGACCAGGGCCGAGGTCAGCGACGTCGCCAACGCCGTCTACGACGGCACCTCGGCCGTCATGCTGTCGGGCGAGAGCTCGGTCGGCAAATACCCGGTCGAGACAGTCCGTGCCATGGCCGGCATCATCGAGCAGGCCGAGGACGACATCAACTATGTGCGCCGCATGGAGTCGCGGCGGTTTGTCGATGCCGGCATCACGGCCGCCATCTCCCACGCCACCTGCACGACGGCCCACGACCTCAAAGCCGCCGCCATCGTGGCCTGCTCCATGTCGGGGCGCACGGCTCGAACGGTCTCCTCCTACCGGCCGGCGGTGCCCATCATCTGCTGCACGCCGCTCGAGAGCACATTCCACCGGCTTGCCATGTCGTGGGGGGTGCTGCCGGTCATGAGCCCCCAGCCCGACAGCGCCGATGCGCTCTTTGCCGACGCCGTAGAAAAAGCCGTCGCCACGGGGCTTGCCCGTGGCGGCGACATCATCGTCATCACCTCCGGCGTGCCGCTTGGCGTCACGGGGACGACCGACACCCTGAAGGTGGTAAAAATATAGAAAAAGATTATCACGGGGGGTATCCG
>DATMXT010000302.1:0-7201 GCA_035561375.1 Terriglobales bacterium
GATTACAGGTCGTCCTCGACGTTGGCTTTTCTTTCGCCGGTGACATTGAGCATACTCTTGAGGACCGCGCCGGTTTCAATGTTGAGCAGCGCCGCCGTGATGTCGCCAATCACCATGGAATCCTTGAGGATGTTGGCGCCCTGCTTCACGTTGATGGTGCCGTTGATTCTGCTGTTGAAATCGAGCTCGCCGGCATAGATGTTGCCCGTAATCTCGCTTTGCTCCACAACCGTCAGAAGCTCCGACGCATGTATGTCGCCTTTAATTTTCGCGTGGCTGACCTCGACGTTTTTGCCCTTGACGTTTCCTTCAATCCTGCCGGATATTTTGACGTTGTTCAGGCTTTCGACGTCTCCGAACACATCCCCGCTGATGTCGAGATGGGATTTGGACACGATATTTCCGGTGATTTTCGTATCCTCGGTGATGCGGGTGGTCTGGGTGCTCTGCTGGATTTTGGTGTCGTAAGCGGATTGGAAATCAAGGGGTTTGCCGGGCTCGGCCTTGGGTTTGTCCTCCAAGCTCTCGGCCAGATTCGTCGTGATGATCGGCATGCCGACACCGGAATCTTTTGCGTTGCCGCGGAATGAAAAAAACTCATTGAGCGCCTGATTGAAATTCTCTTTTGTTCCCATGACATACACCTCGTTTTCCATTAAAGAAAAATGAACCCGGTTTTATTTTTATTTGACGACCTGTCAATTGTATATCCTTTTGCCCGGTGCGCTTTTATCCTGCCGGCATGAACCGCAAAGATGAACGCAGTTACATTTCGCCTAAAAAACGCTAAATTAATTCGATATTCGATGATTAAGGTTAATATAACACAGATTTCATGGCGTTGTCAAGAAAACGACACGTTACGGTCATTTTTCCGGCCCCGGATACGGCAAAGGCAGGCGGGCAAAATGCCCTGCCTGCCTTTGCCCGCTGCCGCAGTCCAAAAATACACCTATGGAGCTGTGCCTGTGATTTAGTTTTGGGGAGCGGCCATGCCGCCCGGGACCTTGAGGAACGACGAGAGCGCCGACTTTTGCATGACAAAGGCCGCGGCCGTCGTCGTGATAAATTCGGGGCCCATGTAAGCGATGTTGTAGAGGAAGGAATAGAGCACGGGGTTCATGCCCTCTACGGCCACCTGGTCGGCAAAGGCCGCCCAGACCGCGAAGCCCACGACGAAGTGGCACAGGAAGCGGGCGAAGACCGCAATTGCGGCGCCGGCCGCAAAGCCGCCTTTTTTGCCCTTCATGAGGCCGGAAAGCCCGAGGGCGCCAAACGCGAAAATGTAGTCGAAAAAGACGGCGACGACGACCGAGAAGGCCGAGAGGCCGACGAGGTAGTTGGCCTGGAACATGAGCTGCATCAGCCCGAAGGCGACGCCGGCCGTCAGCCCCCACTTGAGGCCGTACTTATAGCCGAGCAGGACGAGGGGCAGCATGGAGAGGGCCGTGACCGAGCCGCCCATCGGCATCTCCCAGATTTTCACGTAGGAGAGCGCCATGGAAAATGCCATCATGATGCCGCACTCCACGAGGATGCGGGTTTTGCTTGTCTGTGCCTGATTCATAAAGAGTTCTCCTTTCCGATTGGACCTGACCAATGTAACCCGAGCCCGCCTTCGCAGGGCCGCTTTTCGCGCCATGCTTCATTTCTCTCTTTGGCGGGCGTCAGCCCGCCGGCATCAGGAAATTTCGCCTGACACAAAAATCCGCTCCTGCGAAGGTCGGCGATTTTTCAGGGGATAAAGCCGTCTTGGGGCAAGACGGCGACCTGCAGACGGGCTGGCGCCCTTCAAGGGCAGCCAACGACGCCCCGGGGCGGCTTTGCCCCTGAAAAACGGGTATGGGGTTGCATCGGTCAGATTGGGGGCGGCTGTCCGCATAAAAAAGCGGCGCCACCCTCCTTCGGGCGCGCCTGCTATCTCTCATCCCTACGCCGGCATTACCCGGATCAGGTTGGAGGGTTACGGTTTAAAAACCGTTCTCAGCCTCTTGGCACCCCTTGAAGGTATTCAATTGAACTACAGTCTATTATATTGCGGGAACGCAGTTTTGTCAAGTATTCCGAAAAATAGGCTGGAACCGGCGACAAAAACTCCATCCACTCGCCCCTTTCGGGATGGAGAAAGCCGATGCGGACGGCGTGCAGCAATTGTCCGCCGAGGTCCGGCGTGTCCTTCGCGTAGACGGGGTCGCCGACGACGGGGCGGCCGATATGGGCCATGTGCACCCGAATCTGGTGGGTGCGCCCGGTCTCAAGCCGGCACTCGAGGAGCGAAAAGCCCTCGTACTCCTCGAGCACCTTATAGTGGGTGACGGCCCTGCGCCCCCCCGGCACGACGGCCATCTCCTTGCGGCGGTTGGGATTTCGGGCAATGGGGGCGTCGATTGTGCCCGAGAGCGCCTTCATATGCCCGTGGACGAGGGCGACATAGGCCCGAAGCAGGCTGTGGGAGGCGATTTGGGCCGCAAGGGAGCGGTGGGCGGCGTCTGTCTTGGCGGCGAGCAGCAGCCCCGAGGTGTCCTTGTCAATGCGGTGGACGATGCCGGGGCGCATGACACCGTTTATGCCCGAGAGGCTGTCCCCGCAGTGGTGCAGGAGGGCGTTGACCAGGGTGCCGTCCGGATTCCCGGCGGCCGGGTGGACCACAAGCCCTCGCGGCTTGTCGACGACGAGCAGCGACGCGTCCTCATAGACGATGGCGAGCGGAATGTCCTGCGGCCTTGCCCTGTCCGGTGCGGGCGGCGGGAGCGCCGCCTCAATGACCTCGCCGGGCAACAGCTTGCGGCCCGCCTTTTGGACCGTTTTGCCGTTCACCGTTACCGCGCCTTCTTCAATCAGACGCTGCGCCGCCGCGCGGCTTATTTCAAGCAGCGCGGCGACGGCGACGTCCAGTCTGGTTTCGGTTGTGATTTCCGTTGTTTTACTGTCCATTATCCATTTTTCGCTGTCAGTATGACATAGAGCATGAGCAGGCCGGCTGCGCACGTGATGGCGACGTCGGCCACGTTGAAGACGGCAAAGTTGATGAGCCGAAAGTCAAAGAGGTCGACGACGTAGCCCAGCGTCACCCGGTCCCACAGGTTGCCTGCGGCCCCGCCGACCACGAGCGGAAATGAGATATCGGTCAGGGTATGCGCGTACATGCGGGAACAAAATGCATAGATGATGGCTGTGACCGTGACGGCCGCAAT
This sequence comes from Terriglobales bacterium, assembly GCA_035561375.1. Classification (GTDB taxonomy): domain Bacteria; phylum Bacillota; class Clostridia; order Oscillospirales; family Feifaniaceae; genus DATMXT01. The sequence goes on from DATMXT010000302.1 coordinate 3,195, forward strand.
GCCGATGAGCAGCCACCTGTGGCCCGCCAGCATCGAGAAGGCGGCGCCCCGGTTTTCCACATAGGTGAGATGAAAGACGTTTTTGATGACGGGAATGGAGCCGGTCTCCTTTAAGGGACCCGCCGCCCACAGCTTGACGACCCTGTCGAGCAGGACAACCCCGATTGCGATGAGGGCGCCGCTGAGAACGCGGCCCTTGTCTCTGCGTCCCCTATACGCCATGGCGCTCCACGACGGCGGCGCAGCGTGCGCAGAGGGTGGGGTGCTTGTGGTGTTCGCCCACGGTCTTGCTGTGGGTCCAGCAGCGCTCGCAGCGCTCCCCAACGGCCGGAAGCACTTCACAGGCGGGCTCGCCCTTTTTCACCTCGACCTGCGAAGTGATGAAGAGGGTGGGCAGCATGGCCTCCACCGACTTGACAAAGTCGTAATCGGCGTCCCTTGTCAGCACGACTTTGGCGTCGAGGGAGGAGCCGATGACCTTCTCAAGCCGCTTGTCTTCAAGGGCCTTTTTGGCCTCGTCGCGAAGCGCAAGGATTTTCTCCCATTTGTCCATATCGACACCCTCAAGCTTTTCGGGCTTCGGGATGTCGTTGTAGTTGACGCTGCGCGGGTCGGCCCCGCTGCCCTTCGGCATGGACTGCCAGATCTCCTCGGCCGTAAACGAGAGGATAGGGGCCAGCATGAGGGTGATGGCCTTGAGAATCTTGTACATCGCGCTCTGGGCCGAGCGGCGCAGCTCGCCCCCCGCGTCCTCGCAGTAGAGCCGGTCCTTGATGACGTCAAGGTAGAAGTTCGACATGTCGACGACGCAGAAGTTGTGGATGGCGTGGAAAATGAGGTAGTAGGTGTAGTTGTCGTAGGATTTGTTTACGGCCTCTATGACCTCGTTTAAGCGCACTAAGGCCCACTTGTCGAGCTCGGTCATCTCCCCGTAGGCCACCGTGTCGGCGGCCGGGTCGAAGTCGTAGAGATTGCCGAGAATATACCGGGCCGTGTTGCGGATTTTGCGGTAAATCTCGGAGAGCTGTTTCAGGATTTCGGGGGAGATGCGCATGTCGTCGGTGTAGTCGGCCGAGGCGACCCAGAGGCGCAGAATGTCGGCACCGTACTGCGAGATGACCTCTTCCGGCGCAATGCCGTTTCCGAGCGACTTACTCATTTTCTTGCCCTCGCCGTCGACCACCATGCCGCAGGTCAACACCTCGCGGTAGGGGGCGGCGCCGCGGGTGGCGACCGCGGTTAAGAGCGACGACTGGAACCAGCCGCGGTGCTGGTCGTTGCCCTCAAGGTACATGTCGGCAGGCCAGCGCTGGTCGGCTCTGGTCTCGAGCACGGCGGCGTGGCTGGAGCCCGAGTCAAACCAGACATCCATGATGTCGGTCTCTTTGGTGAACTCGGCGCCGCCGCAGGCGCAGGTGTAGCCCTTTGGCAGAATTTCTTCCGCAGACTTTGCGTACCAGGCGTCGCTGCCCTCTTTTTCAAACAGCTTCGCGACCGCGTCGACCGTGATATCGTCAATGACGGCCTTGCCGCACTTCTTGCAGTAGAACATCGGGATGGGGACGCCCCAGAGGCGCTGCCGGGAAATGCACCAGTCGCTGCGGTCCCGCACCATCGAGGTGATGCGCTCCTCGCCCCAGGCGGGATACCATTTGACGGTCTTGATGGCCTCGAGCGCCGCCTCCTTGAACCCGTCGACCGAGCAAAACCACTGCTCGGTGACACGGAACAAAATGGGGTTCTTGCAGCGCCAGCAGTGGGGGTACTGGTGGAGAATTTTGTGCTTGTGGAAGAGGGAGCCGGTGGCCTGCATGTGCTTCAAAATGGCGAGGTTGGCGTCGTCGGTCGAAAGGCCGGCGCAGACAGGGCCCGCCGCCTCGGTCATCATACCCTTGCCATCGACGCAGACGTTGACCGGAATGCCCTCGTAATTCTTGCAGATTTCAAAGTCCTCCTGGCCAAAGCCGGGGGCTGTGTGGACGCAGCCGGAGCCGGCGTCGAGGTTGACGTGCTCGCCCACAATCATGAGGGAGTCGCGCTCCATGAAGGGGTGCCAGGCGACCATATACTCAAATTCGCTGCCCCGCATGCGCAGGACTTCTTTTGCGCCCTCAATGCCGCCCAGCTTCAAAACCTCATCGGCCAGTTCCGTTGCCAAGAGATACCCGCGGCCGTCCTTTTCCATGACCGAGTATTCGAGGTCGGGGTTTAAGCAGATGGCCTGATTGCCGGGCAGGGTCCAGACCGTCGTCGTCCAGATGATGACGTCGACCTCTTTGAGCCCTGTGGCCGCAAAGACCTTGCCCTTGTCGTCCCTCAGCGGGAAGCGCACAAAGACGGCGGTGCAGGGGTCGTCGTGGTATTCGATTTCGGCCTCGGCCAGGGCCGTCTCGTCGTGCGGGCACCAGTAGACGGCCTTCTGCCCCTTGTAAATATAGCCCTTCTTGGCCATCTCGCCGAAAACCCGAATCTGCATGGCCTCAAACTCGGGCTCGAGGGTCAGATAGGGTTTATCCCACTCGCCCAAAACCCCAAGCCGCTGGAACTGGTTGCTCTGGTTTGCGGCGTAGGAGAGCGCAAACTCCCGGCAGGCCTTGCGGAACTCGACCGGCGAGGTCTTGATGACCTCGCTGCCGTATTTCTTGATGACCTGGCTCTCAATGGGCAGGCCGTGGGTGTCCCAGCCCGGCACATAGGGCGACTTGAAGCCCGTCATGTTCTTGCTGCGCACGACAAAGTCCTTGAGGCTCTTGTTGAGCGCGTGGCCGAGGTGGATGTCCCCGTTGGCGTAGGGCGGGCCGTCGTGCAGAATGTAGAGGGGCCTGCCTTCGTTTTTCTCCATGATGCCTTCGAAGACCTTCATCTGCGCCCATTTTTCAAGAATTTCGGGCTCCTTTTTGGGGAGCCCGGCCCGCATGGAAAATTCCGTTTTCGGAAGATTGATCGTCTTATTGTAATCCATTAGCCATTTCCTTTGTTTATTTTTTTACCGGTGACAATATCGAAATCGGGGCCGAATTGCAGCGAGTCCTCAAGCGTGAGGTGGGTCATCTCGTCATACCCCTCGGTCTCCTCTTCCGCCATGAGCTCCACGACGTCAGTCGCAATGGGGCGCGGCTGATTAGCTGCCGTCGGGGGTATCGCCCCCTCTCCCGCGAGGGGCTCCTGCCCATCGAACACACGCTCAAAGACCATCGTCTTCTCGCTGTCGGTTTCTTCTGACGCATCCTCCGGTTCAAACTCAAAAGTCTGCTGTGAAGGGTCACAGGCGGCGGACTCGGACCGCTCGCCCTCGTCCCCCTCCGGCTGCGCCGCATCGGTATCGCTCAGCGAAGACTCGAGCTGCGCCGGCTTCTCCTCCACATAGACCGGCAGCGCCGTGATGAGGGCCAAATGCTCCCTGTATATCGAGACCAGCCTTTCGCGGAATTTGCCGGCTTCGGCCTGGAGGGTGTCGAGCTCCTGCTCTTTGATTTTCACGGTCTCCTCGGCCGACTTCATGATTTTATCGCTTTTGGCCTTGGCGTCTATCTCAATGAGTTCGGCCTTTTGGCCCGCCTGTTTGACAATGGTGTCGCACATGCGCTGCGCGTTCAAAATGGCCGCCTTGATGGACTCCTCCTGCTCCTCGTAAGTCTCGAGGCGGTCAAGCAGCTTTTCCACTTTTTTATTCAGTTCCGCGTTTTCGGTATACAGCTTTTCGTAGTCCACAGTCAGTATGTCGAGAAGTCTGTCCACGTCGGCCATGGAATAGCCGCCGAAAAGCGACCTCGAAAACTGTTTGGACTTCAGCTCCGTAGGCGTAAGCATGTTGTACCCCCTCCGTCTTATTCATTTGCCAAAGCGGGGCGCCCAAAAGGCGCCGGCTTTTGCCGCCGCAGTCTTTCTTTTTGGCGGCGCGGGGCTTTGCCCGCATTAAAGGACGTTACAAGAGCAAAATTCGAACCAGTTCAAGCGCGAAATAGGCAAAGAGCACCGACAGGTCGATGGGCAGCTGCGACAGCTGC